>NZ_JAVREL010000010.1:0-260186 GCF_031845365.1 Streptomyces litchfieldiae | reverse complement strand
GTACAAGGGCGGGTGGGTGGGGGAAAACACCGGGCGCAGCCCGGTGCGTCGACCCCCGGGCGGGACTACTTGTGGCTGGCCGCGATCCAGCGTTCCAGTGTCGTCTTCGCCGTCCCCGAGTCGATCGACTCCGCCGCCCGGGGCAGCGCCGCCGCGATCTGGTCGGTGAGGGGGAGGTCCTGCGGGGACAGTGCCACCAGCGCCGCCGCCGAGTTCAGCAGGACCGCGTCGCGCACCGGGCCCGTTTCGCCTTCGAGGAGGCGGCGGGCCACGTCCGCGTTGTACGCCGCGTCCGCGCCGCGCAGCGCAGCCACGGGCGCCAGGGCGATCCCGACGTCGCGCGGGTCGAAGGACCCCTCCGTGACCTTCCCGTTCCGCACCGTCCACACCGTGGACGTCGAGGTGACCGTCAGCTCGTCCAGCCCGTCGTCCCCGCGGAAGACCAGCGCGGAGCTGCCGCGTTCGGCCAGCACGCCGGCCATGATCGGCGCCATCCGGGCGTCCGCGACGCCCGTCGCCTGCGCGGTGACCCGCGCCGGGTTGGTCAGCGGGCCGAGGAAGTTGAACGTGGTGCCCACGCCGAGCTCGCGGCGGGCGACGGCCGCGTGCCGCAGCGCGGGGTGGAACTTCGCCGCGAAGCAGAACGTGATGCCCGCCTCCACGGCCACCTCGGCGACCCGCTGCGGGGTGAGTTCGAGGTTCACCCCCAGCCGCTCCAGCACGTCCGAGGCGCCGCTGGCGCTGGACGCCGCGCGGTTGCCGTGCTTGACGACCCGCGCGCCGGTGCCCGCCACCACGATCGCGGACATGGTCGAGATGTTGACCGTCTTGGCCCGGTCCCCGCCCGTGCCGACGATGTCCACCGAGGCGCCCGGCACCTCGATCAGATTGGCGTGGTCGTACATGGTGCGGACCAGGCCGGTGAGTTCGTCCACCGTCTCGCCCTTGGCGCGCAGCGCGATCGCGAAGCCGGCGATCTGCACGTCGGTCGCGTCGCCGCTCATGATCCGGTCCATCGCCCAGGCCGTCTCGTCCGCGGTGAGGTCCTGGCCGGCGAGCAGGGCGCCCAGCACGTCGGGCCAGGTGCGCGCCGCCGCGGGGTCGCCTCCGGCGGGGGTCACAACACTCATGGCAATCTCCTGGCGAGTGGCGGATCGGCTGGATGGTCCGCGCCGAGCCTAGCCCGGCGACCACCGGCGGCGGCACCGTGCCCGAACTCCGGACGCGCCGTGAGACGCGCCGAGGGCCGCGGTTCCCGTGGGAACCGCGGCCCTCGGTGCGAAGGACCGGACGGCCGGCTAGTGGTGACCGTGGCCGTTGGCGATGGCCTTGTACTCCTCGCCGGTGGGCTTGGGAATCTGCGCGTGCTCGCCGAAGTAGCCCCGGCTGATCCTGGCCCGCACCCGCTCCAGCGGGCTGACCTTGCGCCGCACGCCGTTCTCGTCGGTGGCCCCGCCGATCTCGGCCGGCTTGAGCTGGTCGTGCGCGGTGAGCGTGTACAGCATGTCCTGCGACAGCGGCTCGTGCACCTCGATGAACTCGCCGTGCGGCAGCCGCTTGATGATGCCCGTCTCGCGGCCGTGCAGGATCTTCTCCCGGTCCCGGCGCTGGAGGCCGAGACAGATCCGCCTGGTGACGATGAACGCCAGCACCGGCAGGACGAAGAAGCCGATCCGGCAGAACCAGGTGAGCACGTTGATCGAGATGTTGAAGTTCACCGCGACCACGTCGTTGCCGCCACCGAGCAGCGTGACCGCGTAGGCCGTCAGCCAGGCCACGCCCAGCCCGGTACGGGTGGGGGCGTTGCGCGGCCGCTGCGCGATGTGGTGCTCGCGCTTGTCCTTGGTGACCCAGGACTCGAAGAACGGATAGATCCCGATCAGCACCAGCATCAGCGGGAACACGATCATCAGCGGGATCATCAGACCGAAGTTGACCGTATAGCCGCCCGGCAGGACCCATTCCCAGCCGGGCATCATCCGGACCAGGCCCTCGGAGAAGCCGAGATACCAGTCCGGTTGCGCGTTGGTCGACACCTGATCAGGCCGATAGGGGCCGAGCACCCAGATCGGGTTGATGGACACGGTGGCCGCGATGGCCGTGATGACGCCGAACACCAGGAAGAAGAAGCCGCCGGCCTTCGCCGTGTACACGGGCAGGAGCGGCATGCCGACGACGTTGTCGTTGGTCTTGCCCGGGCCCGCGTAGTGCGTGTGCTTGTGGTACACGACGAGGATCAGGTGGGCGGCGACCAGTCCCAGCATGAGGCCCGGCAGCAGCAGCACATGGATCACGAAGAATCTCGGGATGATGTCGTGCCCGGGGAACTCCCCGCCGAACAGGAAGAACGAGAGATACGAGCCGATCACCGGCGTGGCGAGGATCGCGCCGTCCATGAACCGGAGGCCCGTGCCGGACAGCAGGTCGTCCGGGAGCGAGTAGCCGGTGAGGCCGGTGAAGATCGCGCAGATGAACAGGGTCCAGCCGAACAGCCAGTTGACCTCGCGCGGCTTCCGGAACGCGCCGGTGAAGAACACCCGGAACATGTGGCACATGATGCCGACGATGAAGATCAGCGCGGCCCAGTGGTGGATCTGCCGCACGAGCAGACCACCGCGCACGTCAAAGCTGATGTCCAGCGTGGAGGCGTACGCCTCGCTCATCATCACGCCCTGCATCGGCACATAGGAGCCGTCGTACTCGACCTGGGCCATGCTCGGCACGAAGAAGAGCGTCAGGTACACGCCGGTCAGAATGATGATGATGAAGCTGTAGAGGACGATCTCACCCAGCAGGAACGACCAGTGGTCGGGGAAGATCTTCCGCATGTTGGCCTTGGCGAGGCTGTAGAGACCCAGCCTGCCGTCGGCCCAGTCGGCGATCTTCTCGCCCGCCGGTGCCTTGCCCCGGGCTTTCGTCGGGGACTTCACTGACGTGGTACTCATCCGCGCTCCCAGTAGCTCGGGCCGGGGGGCTCGTCGAAGTCGCCAAGCGCCTCGAGGAAGCCTTCGTCGTTCACCGTGATGCGCAACTGCGGCAGCGGGTGGCCCGCGGGGCCGAAGAGCACGCGCGCGCCGTCCGCGAGGTCGAACGTCGACTGGTGGCAGGGGCAGAGCGCGTGGTGGGTCTGCTGCTCGTAGAGGGTGGCCGGGCAGCCGATGTGGGTGCAGATCTTGGAGTAGCACAGGATGCCCTCGTGGCCCCACTCGGCGGACCGCGGGTCCTTGATGTCCTCCGGTTCGAGCCGCACCAGCATGACCGCGGCCTTCGCGATCTCGGCGTGGAAGTCCTCGGCGTGCGGGTCGAGCCCCTCCGGCATGGCCTGGGTGAGGGAGCCGACCGTGATGTCCTCGGGCCGCAGCGGCTGGAGGGTGGACTCGTTGATGATCAGCGAGCCCTTCTTCCAGGCGGTGTGCTGCAGCTTGTTTCCGGGCAGCGGGCCGGTGTCGCGCAGCAGCACGAGGCCGGTGAGCGGCACCAGGGCGAGCGCGCCGAACATGGTGTTGCGCACCAGCTTGCGGCGGCCGAACTGCGACTCCTCGGCGCCCTTGGCGAACTCCTCCAGGACGTGCGCCTTGACGTCGGGCGTCGCCTCGATGGCGTGCCGCTCCTCGGGGACCTCGACGTCCGACATCAGCGTGCGCGCCCAGTGGATGGCGCCGGCACCGATACAGAAGAGCGCGACGGCGAGCGTCAGGCCGAGGGCGAAGTTGAGCCCGCTGATGTGGCCGATCGGCCAGATGTAGACGATCTCGTCGATCGGGATGGCCACATACGAGACGATGAAGCCCACGGTGGCGAGCATGGACAGCGTGAACAGGAAGGCCACGGTGCGCTCGGAGCGCTTGGCCGCCCGTTCGTCGATGTCCTGCCGGCGCGGCTCGTGCGGCGGCAGTCCGGGGTCGGCGAACGGGTCGTCCGCCATCGCGACAGTGCCGTCGTCCCGCCGTGCCGGCAGGTGGTCGTCGTCCGACGTGTCGTTGTGCGATGCACTCTGGTCAGTCTGGCTACTCATGACTTCCTGGCCTTTGCGGTCCTGGCGCCAATCCACACGGTCACCGCGATCAGGGAGCCGATGCCGAAGGTCCAGGCGAAGAGGCCCTCACTGACCGGGCCGAAGCCACCGAGCGAGAAGCCTCCCGGGTTCGGCGACTCCGAGGTGTTGACCGCGTGCAGCCACGCGATGATGTCCTGCTTCTCCTCCTCCGGCAGCGTCGAGTCGGGGAAGGAGGGCATGTTCTGCGGGCCGGTCACCATGGCCTCGTAGATGTACCGGGGGTCCACGTTGTCCAGCGAGGGTGCTTCCTTGCCGTGGGTGAGGGCACCGCCCTGCCCGGTGAAATTGTGGCACTGGGAGCAGTTCGTACGGAAGAGTTCGCCACCTCGGGCGGCGTCTCCCTCGGCCGGGTCGTAGGCCGACTCCTCCGGCACGTTGGGCCCGGGGCCCAGCGAGGCGATGTACGCGGCGAGCTGGTCGATCTCGGCCTGCGAGTAGACCGAGGGCTTCTCCGGCGCCTGCGGTCCGGGCTGCTGCATCGGCATGCGGCCGGTGCCCACCTGGAAGTCGACGGCGGCTGCGCCCACGCCCACCAGGCTGGGGCCGTCGCTGCCGCCCTCGCCGCCCGCGCCGTGGCAACTGGAGCAGCCCACGTCGTACAGCTTCTTGCCCTCCTCGATGGCAAGGGATTGGGCCGAGGCGCCGGCCTGGGCCTCACCCGCGGGAGCGAGTGCGGCGTACAGCCCCCCTGTGGCCGCCAGCGCGAGGAGGAGGACGACGAGCGCCGCCAGCGGATGGCGCCGTCGTGCGGAGAGCTTTTTCACGGATTACCCCGGTGTCAGGATCTTCTGCGTCGGTGCTTGAAAGGTGCGCGTCCGGTATGTCGGCAGGGTGCTACTTGATCAAGTAGATCGTGGCGAAGAGGCCGATCCAGACCACATCGACGAAGTGCCAGTAGTACGACACGACGATGGCGGTGGTGGCCTGCTCGTGGGTGAAGCGCCGGGCCGCGTACGTGCGGCCCAGGACGAGGAGGAACGCGATCAGCCCGCCCAGCACGTGGAGCCCGTGGAACCCGGTGGTCAGGTAGAACGCGGAGCCGTAGGGGCCGGAGGACAGCGAGATGCCCTCGTGCTTCACCAGCTCCACGTACTCCGTCACCTGGCCGCCGATGAAGATGGCTCCCATGATGAAGGTGATCACGAACCAGCCGCGGAGCTTCTTCACGTCGCCCCGCTCGGCGGCGAACACACCGAGCTGACAGGTGAGCGAGGAGAGGACCAGGATCACGGTGTTGGTCCCGGAGAACGGGAGGTTGAGCGCGTCGGCGTTCTCCTGCCAGTAGTCCGCCCCCATCACCGACCGCAGGGTGAAGTACATCGCGAAGAGGGCCGCGAAGAACATCAGCTCGGAACTCAGCCAGATGACGGTTCCGACACTGGTGACGTTCGGCCGGTTGACCGAAGGGATCGCGTGCCCGGTTTCTGCTGCAGTTGCTGTCGCCACGCCCGTCATTATGTCGGGCGGTATTCCGGGGGTTGTCTCGGGGGTCCGGTTCGGTGTGTCCCGGCCGTTCGGGGCCTGCCCACGGCCGCGCCTGACGGAGTAGCATCCGCCGCAACGGACAACGCCCACCCCGCGGAGGAACGATGGAGCGCACCGCCACGGTGCTGGTCTACAGCGACGACGTCAACACCCGCGAGCAGGTGCGGCTCGCCGCCGGCCGGCGGCCCGCCGACGACGTTCCCGCGGTCGAGTACGTCGAGTGCGCCACCCTGCCCGCCGTGCTGATGGAGCTGGAGAAGGGCGGCATCGACGTCTGCGTGCTGGACGGCGAGGCCACTCCGGCCGGCGGCATGGGGGTGTGCCGCCAGATCAAGGACGAGATCTTCGAGTGCCCCCCGGTGCTGCTGCTGATCGCCCGCCCGCAGGACGCGTGGCTGGCGACCTGGAGCCGGGCGGAGGCCACCGTGGCCCACCCGGTGGACCCGTCGGACCTGGCCACCGCCCTGGCCTCCCTGCTGCGCCGGAAGCTGCCCTCCGCCGTCTGACCGGCGTCAGATCTCCGCCTGCAGCCGGCCGGTCGTGACGTCCGGTCGGCTCGCGCCGGTGTCGCCGTCGCCGTTCTCCGTCACGGGCGGGGCCTCGGCCGCGTGCAGGGCGCTGCCCGCGAGCCACTCGTCCCAGGAGAGGTTCCAGTCGCCGAAGCCGTTGCCGAACGGCGCCATGTCCTCGCCGAAGCCGTTGATGTGCTCGACGACGTCGCCGGGCTTGACGAGTTCGTAGAACCACTGCGCGTTCTCGGTGGACATCCCTGTGCAGCCGTGGCTGACGTTGGCCGAGCCCTGGGAGGCGACGGACCAGGGCGCGCCGTGCACGTACTCGCCGCTCCAGGTGAGGCGGGCGGCCCAGTACACGGCCAGGTCGTAGGACTCGGCGGAGCCGGCCGGGATGCCGATGCTGGTGCCGGTCATCCGCACATGCTGCTCGCGGCCCAGGATGACCTTCTTGCCGCTGCGGGTGGCGAAGCCCTCCTTGCCCGTGGTGATGGGCAGCGTGCGCAGCTCCTCGCCGTTGCGCGACACCGTCATGGTGTGCGAACTGATGTCGGCGACCGCCTCGATCCGGTCGCCGGTCTTCAGGTCCAGGGGCTTGCCGGTGCCGCCGCGCAGCCCGTCCCTGATGGGCAGGCCCTCCAGGTGCGAGCGCACGGAGATGGTGGCGTGGGCGGGCCAGTACTCCCTGGGGCGGTAGTGCAGTTCCTTGTCGTCCACCCAGTGCCAGGCGCCCTCCACGCGCGGCTCCGACGTGACCGTCAGGGCGGCCTCCACCAGCTCCCGTTCGCGTGCCTCGCCGACCTTGCGGCTGAGAGTGGCCGTGATGGGCTGCCCGACGCCATAGGTGCCCGCCTCCGGGCCGAAGGTGACGTCCAGGCGCTTGCCCCCGGCGGCGCGGGTGGTGAAGCTGTGCACGCCGCGCCCGGGGGCGCCGCTGCCGTTCTGCGTGCTGACGCGGACGGTGTAGGTGGACTCGGCGGCCAGGGGTGAGGTGCTGTGCCAGCCGCGGCCGTCCGCGGCGAGTTCGCCGGCGAGCGGGCGGCCGCCGGCGTCGGTGGCGATGACGTCGGTGATGCGGGTGCCGGAGCCCTTGGTGCTGATCTTCAGGGGTTGATCGGGGTCGACGCGGGCGGCCTCCTGGCCGTCCGCCGTGCCGAAGGACAGGGCCCCGGCGGCGTTGTACGGGTCGGTGGCCAGCGGCTCGTCGCCGTCGCCACAGCCGGTGAGGCCGGCCAGCAGCGGAGCGACTATCAGCGCACATCCCACCTTTATGCGAGTTGTGTGACTCATAGGCACAACGTACGGATTGTCCCCCCGGCGGGCGCGCGGGCCTGCTGCAAACGGGCGGCCCCCGGGGAGGGTCTCCCCCCGAGGGCCGTGCCGTGCGCGCCGTCGGCGGCTACTGGTTCTGGTTCTCGCCGCGGTAGTACTCGAAGACCCACAGCCACAGGCCGATGACGACCAGCGGCGCGGTGAAGAACAGGAACCACCAGCCGAAGACCGGGCCCATGAACGCCAGCACACCGCCGCCGCCCAGCATCAGCGGGGCCCAACTGTGCGGGCTGTAGAAGCCGACCTCACCGGCGTCGTCCGCGACGTCGGCCTCCTTGTTGTCCATCGCCCCGGTGTCGACCCGGCGCGCGGTGAAGATCAGGTAGAACCCGATCATCGCGCTCAGCGCGAAGGACAGGAAGAGCGCCGTGGTACCGACCGGCTCCTTGGACCACACGCCGTAGACGATCGCCACGGCGAGCATGAAGGCGCCGATCCAACTGAACAGGTGCCCCTGGATCCTCACTGGCCGGCCTCCTTTCCGGTGAGGGCCTCGGCCTCGTGACGGGCCTCGTTCTCCAACTGGTCGAGCGCCGCCACCTCGGGGTGGTGCAGGTCGAAGGCCGGCGATTCGGAACGGATCCTGGGCAGGGTGAGGAAGTTGTGCCGGGGCGGCGGGCAGGAGGTCGCCCATTCGAGCGAACGGCCGTAGCCCCACGGGTCGTCGGTCTCCACCTTCTCGCCGTACTTCCAGGTCTTCCAGACGTTGTAGAAGAACGGCAGCATCGACATGCCGAGCAGGAAGGAGCTGATCGTGGAGATCGTGTTCAGGGCCGTCCAGCCGTCCGCGTCCAGGTAGTCGGCGTACCGGCGCGGCATGCCCTCGGCGCCCAGCCAGTGCTGCACCAGGAACGTGCCGTGGAAGCCGATGAACAGCGTCCAGAAGGTGATCTTGCCCAGCCGCTCGTCGAGCATCTTGCCGGTCCACTTGGGCCACCAGAAGTGGAAGCCCGCGAACATCGCGAAGACGACCGTGCCGAACACCACGTAGTGGAAGTGCGCCACCACGAAGTAGCTGTCGGAGATGGCGAAGTCCAGCGGCGGCGAGGCGAGGATGACGCCGGTCAGGCCGCCGAAGAGGAAGGTGACCAGGAAGCCGACCGACCACAGCATCGGCGTCTCGAAGGACAGCGAGCCCTTCCACATGGTGCCGATCCAGTTGAAGAACTTCACACCGGTCGGGACCGCGATCAGGAAGGTCATGAAGGAGAAGAACGGCAGCAGCACCGCGCCCGTGACGTACATGTGGTGCGCCCAGACCGTCACGGACAGGCCGGCGATCAGGATCGTCGCGGCGACCAGACCGATGTAGCCGAAGATGGGCTTGCGGCTGAAGACCGGGATGATCTCCGAGACGATGCCGAAGAACGGCAGCGCGATGATGTACACCTCGGGATGGCCGAAGAACCAGAAGAGGTGTTGCCACAGGATGGCACCGCCGTTGGCCGCGTCGAAGATATGCGCGTCGAACATGCGGTCGGCCGCGAGCGCGAACAGGGCGGCGGCGAGCACCGGGAAGGCCAGCAGCACGAGCACACCGGTCAGCAGGACGTTCCAGGTGAAGATCGGCATCCGGAACATCGTCATGCCCGGGGCGCGCATGCAGATGATGGTGGTGATGAAGTTGACCGCGCCGAGGATCGTGCCGAAGCCGGACAGCGCCAGGCCCATCACCCACATGTCGGCGCCCATGCCGGGCGACCGGATCGCGTCGGAGAGCGGCGAGTAGGCGAACCAGCCGAAGCTGGCGGCGCCCTGCGGGGTGAAGAAGCCGGCGACGACCAGGAGTCCGCCGAAGAGGTACAGCCAGTAGGCCAGCATGTTCAGCCGCGGAAACGCCACGTCGGGCGCGCCGATCTGGAGCGGCATGATCCAGTTGGCGAACCCGGCGAACAGCGGCGTCGCGAACAGCAGCAGCATCACCGTGCCGTGCATGGTGAAGAGCTGGTTGAACTGCTCGTTGGAGACGACCTGGCTGCCCGGCCGGGCCAGCTCGGCACGCATGATGAGCGCCATCACGCCGCCGACGATGAAGAAGAGGAACGACGTCAGCAGGTACATCGTGCCGATCGTCTTGTGGTCCGTGGTGGTGAGCCACCGAACCACGAGGGACCCCGGCTGGCGCCGGTACGGGGCCTGGACGGCCGCTTGGACGTCCGACTCCTGGTCCTGGTTGCGTTCGAGGATACTCACGACTGCCCCTCGTTGGTTTCCGCGTTCCGGGCGGCGTCGGTCTGCTCGATGCTCGCCGGGATATAGCCGGTCTGGCCGCTGTCCGCCAGCTCCTGAAGGTAAGCGTCGTATTCCTCGGGGGAGACGACCTTGACGTTGAAGAGCATGCGCGCGTGGTCGGTGCCGCAGAGCTCCGCGCACTTGCCCATGAAGGTGCCCTGCCGGTCCGGCGTCACCTCGAAGACGTTGGTGTGTCCGGGGATCACGTCCTGCTTCATCAGGAACGGCACCGGCCAGAAGGAGTGGATGACGTCGCGGGAGGTGAGGACGAACTGAACGGTCTCGCCCTCGGGAAGCACCAGGGTGGGACCGGGGTTGCCCGTGTCCGGGTCGCGGTCCGCGGGGGTGCCGATCTCGTAGACGCCGTCGGCGTTGTCGGGGAAGCGCTCCGCGATGCGGTCCGGGATGCCGGCGAGTTCGGGGGCGGTGCGCGCGTCGTTGTCCGAGGCGCCCACCGGCTCGATGTAGTTGAACGCCCAGCTCCACTGGAAGCCGACCACGTTGATGACGTGGTCCGGCTCGTCGGAGGTCTTCATCAGCTCGGTCTGGTCGCGCGCGGTGAAGTAGAAGAGGACCGAGACGATGATCAGCGGGACGAGCGTGTACAGCGCCTCGATGGGGAGGTTGTACCGGTTCTGCGGGGGGACCTCGACCTTTGTCCGGGACCGCCGGTGGAAGAACACGCTCCACAGGATCAGGCCCCAGACCAGCACGCCCGTGGCGAGCGCGGCCGCCCAGGAGCCCTGCCACAGGGAGAGGATGCGCGGCGCCTCCTCCGTGACCGGGGTGGGCATGCCGAGACGGGGAAAGTCCTCGGATGTGCAACCTGTCGCGGTTGCCAGGACCAGGCCCGCGATCAGCGCCTGCGGCAGGATCCGCCGCATCGGGCGCCGCGACGAGCGGTCGGAGCCGTTGGGACTCACGTAGCGCCTTCCCGAGAGTCTCGCCCATGGTCCGGGCTGCCTTCGCACGGAGCGGGGGCCGGCCCTGACACGGGCAGGGGTTTGGATGTTTATGCGGACCAAACCCTACTGGACGCCCTCCGGCGGCACGCGGGGAGGGTGCGTCAACGCGCCGGGGCCGCGCACGAGGCACCGTTCGCGGCCGTCGGCGGGTCCCGAACGGGCCCACGGGTTAGCGTGCTGACCGTGCCCTACTTCGACGCCGCTTCCTCTCTTCCCCCGCACCCGGTCGCGCGGGAGGCGCTGCTCGCCGCCCTGGACGACGGCTGGGCCGACCCCGGCCGGCTGCACCGCGCCGGGCGCCGCGCCCGGATGCTGCTCGACGCGGCGCGGGAGACGGCCGCCGAGGCGGTCGGCTGCCGCCCCGACGAACTGACGTTCACCTCTTCGGGAACGCGCGCTCTGCACACCGGGATCGTGGGGGCGCTCGCCGGGCGCGCCCGCGCCGGGCGCCATCTGCTGGTGTCCGCCGTCGAGCACTCGGCGGTGCTGCACGCCGCCGACGTTCACCGGAACGCGGGCGGCACCGTGGCGGAGATCGGCGTGGACCGCGCCGGCCGGGTGGCCCCGGACGACGTGGCCGCGGCGCTGGCGGCCGGTCCCGGGCCGGCGGCGCTGGTGTGCGTGCAGTCGGCCAACCACGAGGTGGGCACCCGTCAGCCGGTGGTGGAGATCGCCGAGGTGTGCCGGGCGGCGGGGGTGCCGTTGCTGGTGGACGCGGCGCAGTCGCTGCCGTGGGAGCCGGTCGGGGGCGACTGGTCGGTGCTGACCGGGAGCGCGCACAAGTGGGGCGGACCGGGGGGCGTGGGGCTGCTCGTGGTGCGCAAGGGCGTGCGGTTCGCGCCCCCGGGACCGGTGGACGAACGGGAGTCGGGGCGCGCGCCCGGCTTCGAGAACATCCCGGCGATCGTGGCGGCGGCGGCCTCGCTGCGCGCCGTCCGGCAGGAGGCGGCGGCGGAGGCGGCCCGGCTGCGGGAGTTGGTGGACCGGATCCGGGCGCGGGTGCCGGAGCTGGTGCCGGACGTGGAGGTGGTGGGCGACCAGGAGCACCGGCTGCCGGGCATCGTCACGTTCTCGTGTCTCTATGTCGACGGGGAGGCGCTGCTGCACGCGCTGGACCGGGGGGGCTTCGCGGTGTCCTCGGGGTCCTCGTGCACCTCAAGCACCCTGACGCCCAGCCATGTGCTGCGCGCCATGGGCGTGCTGTCGGAGGGGAACGTCCGGGTGTCGCTGCCGCCGGGCACGCCCGCCGAGGAGGTGGAGCGTTTCCTCGCGGTGCTGCCGGGCACCGTGGCGGCGGTCCGGGACCAGTTGTCGCCGCCCCCGCCCGTCACCGTGCCCGCGGCGGACGGCGACGCGCTGACCGTGGACTCGCTGGGCAAGCTGTGCCCGGTGCCCGTCATCGAGCTGGCCCGGGCCATCGGCCAGGTGCGGGTGGGCGGGGTGATCACCGTGCTGTCGGACGACACGGCGGCCCGCCTGGACATCCCGGCCTGGTGCGCGATGCGCGGCCACGAGTATCTGGGCGAGTCGCCGGTCGACGTCGGCCCGGGCACGGCCTACCGGGTGCGCCGGTCGGCGTAGCGGGCAGCCACGGCCGTCAGATGAGGTGCTCGCGCACCTCGTCGGCCGCGTCCGTGCCGTAGGCCTTCACGAAGCGGTCCATGAACGGGCCGCGCGTCAGCTCGTACTCCTGGGTGCCGACCGTCTCGATGACCAGGGTGGCCACCATGCAGCCGACCTGCGCGGCGCGCTCCAGGGAGGTGCCCCAGGCCAGCCCGGCGAGGAAGCCGGCGCGGAACGCGTCGCCGACGCCGGTGGGGTCGACCTTGGCGTCCTCGTCGGGGCAGCCGACCTCGATCGGCGCCTCACCGGCCCGTTCGATGAGGACGCCGCGGGCGCCGAGCGTGGTGACACGGGTGCCGACCCGTTCCAGGATCTCCTGGGCCGACCAGCCGGTCTTGGATTCGACGAGCGCCTTCTCGTACTCGTTGTGGAAGAGGTACGCGGCGCCCTCGGTGAGCACGCGGATCTCCTCGCCCTCCATGCGGGCGAGCTGCTGGGAGAAGTCGGCGGCGAACGGGATGCCGCGGGTGCGGCACTCCTCGGTGTGGCGGAGCATCGCCTCGGGGTCGTCGGCGCCGATGTGCACCAGGTCCAGGCCGCCGACGCGGTCGGCGACCGACTGGAGCTCGATCAGCCGGGCCTCGCTCATCGCGCCGGTGTAGAAGGAGCCGATCTGGTTGTGGTCGGCGTCGGTGGTGCAGACGAAACGGGCGGTGTGCAGCATCTCGGAGATCCGCACGGAGGCGGTGTCCACGCCGTGCCGGTCGAGCCAGGCCCGATACTCCTCGAAGTCCGCGCCAGCCGCCCCGACCAGGATCGGCGAGGCGCCCAACTGCCCCATGCCGTAACAGATGTTGGCCCCGACTCCGCCGCGGCGCACCTCCAGGGAGTCGACCAGGAAGGACAGCGAGACGGTGTGGAGCTGATCGCCGACGAGCTGGTCGGCGAAACGACCGGGGAAGGTCATCAGATGATCGTGAGCGATGGAGCCGGAGACGGCGATACGCACGGTGAGTCTGCTCCCGGGAAGGCGACTGGGGGCCTCCAGGCTACCGAGCCGGCGGGGCTCGGACAGCCTCCGGCGGGACCGTACGTCAGGTCGCGACCGGTTCTCGAGGGGGAACCGGGCACGGCGGCGAACCGTCCAACGGGCGTAGCGATTCCGCGATTCCGAGGAGCGATGGCGTGGCTGACGAGGAGACCCGCGACGGGGCGGCGCCCCCGGAGAGCCCTCAGGACGAGCCCGGGCGCCGCAGGTGGCCCGCGGTCACGGCGGTGGCGGTGGCCGTCGCGGTCATCGGGGGCGGTCTGTACGGGGCGCGGGCGCTGACCGAGGACGACTCCCCGGACGGTGATCCGCCCGGCGAGACGGCGCCGCTGGTGCTGGACGGCGAGGGAACGCTCGAGCTGGGGGTGGCGGGCGGCGCGGAGGCCGATCTGGCCATGGGGTGGCCGGGGCCGACGACGCTGCGGCTGACCGGTGACCCGGGGGCCCCGCCGGAGCTCGCGCCGGTGTACTACGCCGGGGAGCTGCCGGAGGAGCGCGCCGAGGAGCTGAGCGCGGCCCTGGGCCTGGACGGCGAGCTGACGCCGAGCGCGGACGGGGTGTGGACGGTGTCCGGCGCGGACGGCCGGGTGCTGACGGTGCTGTCGGACGGACCGGCCCAGGGGTACTGGATCTGGGGCGGCGGGGAGTTCACGGCCCTGGTCGAGGAGGCGCCGGGGGCGGAGGCGGGCGCGGGGTCCGCCGCCGATCCGAACGCCGCGGTCAGCAGCGACGGCATGGGTACGCCGCCCGGCGAGGACGAGGCGCTGGCCGCGGCGGAGCCGCTGCTCGATTCGCTGGGCCTGGCGGACGCGGTGGTGGACGCGGGGCGGACGAGCGGTGCCGAGCGGATCGTGCGGGCCTCCCCCACGGTGGACGGGCTGCCGGTGCACGGCCTGGAGACCGAGGTGTTCGTCGGGGCGGACGGCGAGGTGACGTGGGCGAGCGGCACGTTGAACACCTTCGAGACGAACGAGTCGCGGGGGACGCTCAGCGCGCAGGACGCGGTCGCCGCGTACAACGAGGCCGCCGGCCCGATGCCGGTGCCGGCGATCATGTGCGGCCCGGCGGCCAGCGCCGAGCCGGTGCCGCACGCCGAGGGCGGCGGCGCGGAACCGGACTGCGGAGGGCTGGACGAGAAGCCGGCGCCGGTGTCGGTGACGGCCGAGTTCGGCCTGGCGCTGCACTCCTCGGAGGAGGAGCCGGTGCTGGTGCCGTCGTGGCTGTTCAGCGGCACGCTGGAGTCCGGGGAGCCGTTCACCGACAGCGGGCCGGCGGTCGCGCACGAGTTCGCGGGCGCGGCGGACGACGGGTCCGAGCCGGGCGACACCGCGACGGGTGAGCCCGCGCAGCCGGAGCAGCCGGAGCAGCCGGAAGAACAGTCGCCGGTGCCGGCGGACCCGGGAGAGTCACCCGAGATCTCGGAGACCGGCTGGTCGGTGGAGCCCTACGAGGAGTCCGACGAGACCCTGACGCTGTGGTTCTGGGGCGGCGTCTGCGGCCGGCACGAGGCCACGGCGGAGGAGTCGGCCGGCGAGGTGCGGGTGCGCCTGGACGTCGTGGACAGCGACCCGGAGCTGGAGTGCATCGCGCTCGCCGAGGAGCAGTCGGCACAGGTCCGCCTCTCGGAGCCCGTGGGCGACCGCACCCTGCTCGACGAGCGGGGCGAGCCGGTCCCCGTCCGCTGACGCGCCCCCGCCGCAGAACGGCCTCCGCCCGCCTCCCTCGCGTCGAGGGGGCGGGCGGACAGGCGTGCAGCCGGGCGGGCGCGGCGTCCGGCTCAGCTGAAGGAGTCGCCGCAGGCGCAGGAGCCGGTGGCGTTCGGGTTGTCGATGGTGAAGCCCTGCTTCTCGATGGTGTCGACGAAGTCGATCGACGCACCGCCGAGATACGGCGCGCTCATCCGGTCGGTGACCACCTTCACGCCGTCGTAGTCCTTGACGACGTCACCGTCCAGCGAACGCTCGTCGAAGAAGAGCTGGTAGCGCAGACCGGAGCAACCGCCGGGCTGAACCGCCACGCGGAGCGCGAGGTCGTCGCGTCCCTCCTGCTCGAGCAGGCTCCTGACCTTCGCCACGGCCGTGTCGGAAAGGATGATGCCGCCGCTGACAGCGGTCTCTTCCGTTACGGACATCTGCGTATCTCCCGGGTAGTACGGAAAGCTCTGGCGAGTGCACCAACAGACGGCCGGCCGGAATCATTCCGCTCCGGCGCGTCTTTTCTTTTACCCATGCTCGCACACGTCACTCCGCCGCGGAATGCGTCACAGTGACGCGATGGACATCGTCAAGCTGACGCGAAGGAGTTATGATCCATTGCGTCAGTTCGACGAAAAGACGTCGGAACAGCAACAGAAAGGGTGCGTGCCGTGAACACCGCCCACACGACCCTGGACGTCACGCCCAGCCCCCTCGCCCTCCTCCTGCTCGGCCGCGAGTCCGACCCGGCCAGCGAGCGCGGGGTGGACTGCCCCGGCGACCTGCCGGCGGCCTCCGACCCCGGCCTGGTGGAGCGCGCCCACGCGGCGAAGGCGAGACTGGGCGACCGGCTGTTCGTGCTCGGCCACCACTACCAGCGCGACGAGGTCATCCAGTTCGCCGACGTGACCGGCGACTCGTTCAAGCTGGCCCGCGACGCCGCGGCCCGCCCGGAGGCGGAGTACATCGTCTTCTGCGGGGTCCACTTCATGGCCGAGTCGGCCGACATCCTCACCTCCGACGCGCAGCAGGTGATCCTCCCGGACCTCGCCGCCGGGTGTTCCATGGCCGACATGGCCACCGCCGAGCAGGTCGCCGAGGCGTGGGACGTCCTGACCGACGCGGGCGTGGCCGATGTCACCGTGCCCGTCACGTACATGAACTCCTCCGCCGACATCAAGGCGTTCACCGGCCGGCACGGCGGCACCGTGTGCACCTCCTCCAACGCCAGGCGCGCGCTGGAGTGGGCCTTCGCCCAGGCCGGGCGGGGCGGCGCGGACGGCAAGGTGCTCTTCCTGCCCGACCAGCACCTGGGCCGCAACACCGCGGTGCGCGACCTCGGCATGTCCCTGGACGACTGCGTCGTCTACAACCCGCACAAGCCCGGCGGCGGGCTGACCGCCGACGAGCTGCGCCGGGCCCGGATCATCCTGTGGCGCGGGCACTGCTCGGTGCACGGCCGCTTCTCGCTGGACTCGGTGACGGAGGTCCGCGAGCGCATCCCGGGCGTCAACGTCCTGGTGCATCCCGAGTGCCGGCACGAGGTCGTCGCGGCGGCCGACCACGTGGGCTCCACCGAGCACATCATCTCCATGCTGGAGGCCGCCCCGGCCGGCTCCCGCTGGGCGATCGGCACCGAACTGAACCTGGTGCGCCGGCTGGCGGCCCGGTACGCCCCCCAGGGCAAGGAGATCGTGTTCCTGGACCGGACGGTGTGCTTCTGCTCCACCATGAACCGCATCGACCTCCCGCACCTGGTGTGGGCGCTGGAGTCGCTGGCGGACGGCAAGGTCGTCAACCGCATCCAGGTCGACCCCGAGACCGAGCACTTCGCCCGGCTCGCCCTCGACCGGATGCTGGCCCTGCCTTAGGCCCCGCCGGGAGGTGCCCCCGGGGGGACCCCCATCGACCGACCGGACAGGACCCAGGGACTCTGGCTGAGCCGCCGGTGGCACGTCACGATGGATCCATGATCCTGCATCAGGTACGCGACAACCGGGCGGACGCCGAGGCCGTGCACACCGTGACCACCGCCGCCTTTCCCGACGAGGAGTGGTCCGAACGGCGAACGGCCCGGTTCCTGCGCAGAGTTCGGCATCTGGCCACCACCGACCCGGCCGGCTGCTGGCTCGCCGAGGACGACGCCGGCACGCCGGTCGGCGCCGTCCTGGCCAGCCTGCGCGAGAGCCTGTGGGGGCTGTCGCTGCTGGTGGTGGCGCCCGGGGCGCAGGGCAAGGGTGTGGGCACCGAACTGATGCGCCGGGCGCTGGCGTACAGCCGCGGCACCCTGCGCGGCATGATCTGCGCCCGGCCGCACGCGGCCGCGGCCCGCGTCTACCGCGGCGCCGGGTTCGGCCTGCACCCCACCATGCGGATGACGGGCACGGTGGACGCCACCCGACTGTCCGTGCCGGACGGGCCGGCCATCGAGGGCGGGCCCGCGCACCGCGATCTGATGGACTCCGTCGACCGCCGGCTGCGCGGCAGCGCGCACGGCCCGGACCACGAGGAGCTGCTGCGGCACTGCCGGGTGGTCGTGGCGGACGATCTCGGTGGCAGCGGCTACTGCTATCTCGCGGACGACGGCCGCGTCGAACTGCTCGCCGCCACCTCGCGCCGCATCGCCGTCCGGCTGCTCACCTCGGCGCTGCTGGGCCTGCCCGCCGGGGCCACCGCGACGCTCCGCCACCTCACGGCCGAGCAGGAGTGGGCGCTGGACGTCGGCTTCGCCGCCGGGCTTGACCTGGCCCCCGACGGCTGGCTGTGCCTGCGCGGGATGCGCCCGCCCCGGCCGTATCTGCCGTCGGTGCAGTACTTGTAGCCGCCGGTTCGTGTGAACGGCCCGCTCAGGACGAGCGCGGGCGCACCAGCCCCGTCTCGTAGGCGGTCACGACGAGCTGGGCCCGGTCCCGGGCGGAGAGCTTGGTCAGCAGCCGGTTGATGTGGGTCTTCACCGTGAGCGGGCTGACGGTCAGGCGCTCGGCTATCTCGTCGTTGGACAGGCCGCCCGCCACCTCCACCAGCACCTCTCGCTCCCGGGCGGTGAGCACGTCCAGGGCCGAGGCGTCCTGCCCCTCGCCGTCCCCGCCCCCGCCCTGGGCGAGGAACCGCGCGATCAGCCCGCGCGTCGCGGTCGGCGACAGCAGCGCCTCGCCGGCGGCGGCCAGCCGGATGGCGTGCAGCAGGTCGGCCGGCTCGGCGCCCTTGCCGAGGAAGCCGGAGGCGCCCGCGCGCAGCGCCTCCACCACGTAGTCGTCGGATTCGAAGGTGGTGAGGATCACCACCCGCACCTCGTCCAGCGCGGGGTCGGCGCCGATGGCCCGGGTGGCGGCGAGGCCGTCCATGCCGGGCATCCGGATGTCCATCAGGACCACGTCCGCGCCGGCCCGCCGTATCACCTCCAGCGCCTCGGCGCCGTCGGACGCCTCGCCGGTGACGGTCATCCCGGGGTCGGAGTCGACGAGCACGCGGAACGCGCTGCGCAGCAGCGCCTGGTCGTCGGCGAGCACCACGCGGATCACGAGCACCTCCGGCCCGTCGCGGCGCGGCGCTGGCCCGCCTGCGCCTCGGCCTCCGACGGACGGGACGGCGCCTGCAACGGCAGCGTCACCCGGACCCGGAAGCCGCCGCCCGCCACCGGACCCGCCTCGCAGGTGCCGCTGAGCGCGGCGGCCCGCTCCCGCATGCCGGTCAGCCCGTGTCCGCTGCCCAGGCCCTCCCGGGCCGCGGCCTGGTCGCCCGGGCCGTCGTCGTCCACGGTGATGTGCAGCGCCGCGTCGGCGGCGCCGCCCTGCCGGACGATGCGCACCCGCGCGGTGGCCTCGGGTCCGGCGTGCTTGTGCACGTTGGTCAGCGCCTCCTGGACGACGCGGTAGGCGGCCAGGTCCACGGCGGAGGGCAGCGGCCCGGCGGCGGCCGGCGCCTCGACGGTCACCGACATCCCGGCCTTGGTGAAGCCGTCCACCAGCTCGTCCAGCACGCCGAGCCCGCGCGCGGGCTCGGTGGGGGCGATCGGCTCGTCCTGGTGGCGCAGCAGTCCCACGGTGGTCTGGAGCTCGCCGAGCGCCCGCCGGCTGGCCTGCCGGATGTGGCCCAGCGCCTCCTTGGCCTGGTCGGGCCGGGTGTCCATCACATGGGCGGCGACCCCGGCCTGGACGTTGACCAGCGCGATGTGGTGGGCGACGACGTCGTGCAGCTCGCGCGCGATCCGCATCCGCTCCTCGGCCACCCGGCGGCGGGCCTCCTCCTCCCGGGTGCGTTCGGCGCGCTCGGCCCGTTCCCTGATGGCGTCGACCATGGCGCGGCGGCTGCGCACGGCCTCGCCCGCGGCGGCGGCCAGCGCGGTCCAGGCGAAGACGCCCAGGTTCTCCGAGTCGTACCAGGGCTGGGCGCCCAGCAGCATCGCCGCCGGGGTGAACACGGCGGTGGTGGCCAGGCCGACCAGCCAGGTGGTGTGGCGGTCGGTGCGGGCCGCGACGGTGAAGAGCGCGACGACGACGGTGATGAGGATCGACGCGTGCCGCTCCTCCGGCAGGTGCGAGCCGGTGCCCAGCGCCAGCTCCACCAGGGCCAGGCCGCTGAGGACCGACAGGACCGTCATGGAGTGCCGGCGGCGCAGCACGAGAACGGCGCAGGCGAGCACCGTCAGAACCAGGGTGTGGCTGGGCAGTTCGCGCTTGCCGAAGCCGGGTCCGCCGTCGGGCGGGCGGGCCACGGTGACGGAGGCGCACAGGGTGACGCCGAGGACACCGAGCGCCAGCAGGGCGTCGAACGCGAGTGGGTGTGCCCTCAGCCATTGAACGGCGCGGGCCCAGGGGGAAGTGGTCACGGCCGGGCGGCTTCGCTTCAGTCGGGGATCAACCCGTCTTCGGTGAGCATGGCGCGCACCTCGTCAATGGACGCCTCGGGGGCGGGCAGGATCAGCTCCGAGGGTTCGAGCGCGTCGTCGGGCAGCGGCGTGCCCATGGTGCGGACGGCTTCCAGAAGGGCTCCGAGTGTGCGGCGGAATCTCTCGGTGTCGCCGGATTCCAGCTCGGTCATGAGCTCGTCGTCGAGCGCGTTGAGGGTGGGGAAGTGACTGTCGTCGAGCTTCACCTGCCCCTCCCCCATGATCCGCACGATCACGATGCCCTCCAGGCTCTCACTGCTTGTCGAACTTGGGGGATTCCTGCTTGTCCTGCTGCACCGCCGCGGAGCTGCCGCCCTCCAGGGCCTGGCGTCCCGCGGAGCTGCCGCCGGCCAGCTCGGCCTTCATCCGCTCCAGCTCGAACTCTACGTCCGCGTTGCCCGAAATGCGGTCCAGCTCGGCGGTCAGGTCGTCCTTGGAGGTGCCGGTCGGGTCGTCCAGGGCGCCGGAGGCGAGCAGCTCGTCGATGGCGCCGGCCCGGGCCTGGAGCTGCGCGGTCTTGTCCTCGGCGCGCTGGATGGCCATGCCGACGTCGCCCATCTCCTCGGAGATGCCGGAGAACGCCTCGCCGATGCGGGTCTGCGCCTGGGCGGCCGTGTAGGTCGCCTTGATCGTCTCCTTGCGGGTGCGGAACGCGTCCACCTTCGCCTGGAGCCGCTGGGCGGCAAGCGTGAGCTTGCTCTCCTCGTTCTGCAGGGTCTCGTGCTGCTGCTGGAGGTCGCTCACCTGCTGCTGGAGCGCCGCGCGGCGGGTCAGCGCCTCGCGGGCCAGGTCCTCGCGGCCCAGCGCGAGCGCCTTCTTGCCCTGCTCCTCCAGCTTGGCGGACTGGCCGTTGAGCTGGTTGAGCTGGAGTTCGAGCCGCTTGCGGGAGGTGGCGACGTCGGCGACGCCGCGGCGCACCTTCTGGAGCAGCTCAAGCTGCTTCTGGTACGAGTAGTCGAGCGTCTCCCGCGGGTCCTCGGCCCGGTCCAGGGCCTTGTTGGCCTTCGCGCGGAAGATCATCCCCATCCGCTTCATGACACCGCTCATGGGCTTCGCGCGCCCCCTTCGTCACGGACTCGAACCTCGGGCAATTCTGCTGCTGATCCCCTACTACCCTACGGGGCCCGTATCCATTAGCGCACCGCTCGTCGCCGATTGGGTCCTCCCTCAGGACGATCGCGGGGCCGCCGCCCTCCCGCCTGAGGACTACCCGGAGGAGTAGTGGTCACGGCCGTTGGGGGCCGGGCGCCCGAGACCGTAGTCTTGAGCACGTGTTCCGAAGCCGTTCGAAAGAAGACAACGCCACCGAGCCCCTGGAGGAGCAGCCCCAGGGCCGCGACCCGCAGGCGCCGAAGGGCCGTCCCACGCCCAAGCGCAGCGAGGCCGAGGCCCTGCGCCGGGCCGTCGTCAAGCCCCCGACGAACCGCAAGGAGGCCGCCCGGCGCACCCGGGAGGCCCGGCGGGCGGCGCTGACCAAGCAGCGCGAGGCGCTGCTGTCCGGCGACGAGCGGCACCTCCCCGCACGGGACCGCGGTCCCGTGCGGCGCTTCGCGCGGGACTTCGTGGACGCCAAGTGGCACGTGGCGGAGTACTTCCTGCCGATCGCGGTGCTGATCCTGGTGCTCAGCATGCTGCCCTCGCTCCAGGCGCGGAACATCGCGCTGCTGCTGTGGCTCGCCGTGATTCTGATGATCGTCGCCGACTCGATCCTGCTGACGCGGCGGCTGAAGAAGGAGCTGCGCGCCCGGTTCCCGGACGAGAGCCTGCGGGGCGCCTCGGCGTACGCGCTGATGCGGACGATGCAGATGCGGCGCATGCGGCTGCCCCGGCCGGGGATCAAGCGCGGCGAGTCACCCCGCTAGATCCTGGTTCGCCCCGGTAGGTCCGGTCCGCCCGGAACGGCGTAGTGCCCCTACCGGGCCATGAGCCCTCCCGCGGACACAATGCGGCTATGGCCCTGAGCTCACCATCGCCGTTGTCCCCCGGCGCGGTCCTCCTGTGCGCGGGCGCGCTGCTCGCCGTGGGCGCCGGCTGCACCGGCGGCTCCCCCGACGCGGACGAGACCCGGGCCGTGCGTGCCTCACGCGCCCCGGCGCCGACCGTCTCCGACGACCTCCAGGACACGTACGAGGAGGTGGTGAACGACGTGCTGCCGTCCGTCGTGCAGATCACCACCGGGGACGGGCTGGGCTCGGGGGTGGTGTACGACGAGGAGGGGCACATCGTCACCAACGCCCATGTGGTGGGCGAGGAGAAGCGGTTCGAGGTGCTGCTGGCCACCGGGCAGCAGCCGGAGCGGGCCGAGCTGGTGGCGTCCTATCCGGAGCAGGACCTCGCGGTGATCGCGCTGGACGACGCGCCGGACCAACTGCGGCCGGCCACGTTCGGCGACTCCTCCAAGGTGGAGGTCGGCCAGATCGTGCTGGCCATGGGCAATCCGCTCGGGCTGTCCTCCAGCGTGACCCAGGGCATCGTCTCGGCGGTCGGGCGCTCGGTCAGCGAGGGCGAGGGCCAGGCGACGCTGGGCAACATGGTGCAGACCTCGGCCGCGATTAATCCCGGCAACAGCGGCGGCGCGCTGGTCAACCTCTCCGGGCACGTCATCGGCATCCCGACGCTGGCCGCCCGGGACCCGGGGCTCAGCGGCGGCCAGGCGCCCGGCATCGGCTTCGCGATCCCCGCCTCCACCGTGACGTTCCTGGCGGACCAGATGATCGAGCACGGCCGGGTCGTCGACTCGGGCCGGGCGGCGCTGGGCGTCTCGGTGCGCACGGTCCTGGGCGACGGGTTCCAGCCCGTGGGCGCGGCGATCGTGGAGGCCGACGAGGACGGCCCGGCCGCCAGGGCCGGGCTGCGCCCCGGCGATGTGGTGGTGCGCGTGGGCAAGGAGGACGTCACCGATGTGGTGTCGCTGGCCGAGGCGCTGGCCGCGCACCGTCCCGGGGACCGGGCGGAGGTCACCTACGAGCGGAACGGGGAGCGGCACACCGCCGAGGTCACGCTCGGTGAGGCGTAACGGGGCGCGGGGCGGGGTCTGTTCGGTGCCGCTAGGGCCTGTATCGAGTTCCCGGTCGGATCAGCCCGCGGCGTCAGACGCGGTGCATCGCAAGGCACCGGATCGCAGCTCATACCCGGCCGTATTCGCGCGATTCGGCTGGGGGCACCTCCCAGACGGAGTCTGGGGGAGCGGCGAGGTGCCGTGACTGGCGTCGCGGGCCCGGGCGGGAACTCGATACAGGCCCTAGTCCTCGGCGCCGTGGAGGCTCATGGGGCCGTAGACCTTGGCGCCGTCCTCCAGGAGCGTCACCTGTTCGATGCCCTCCGCCAGCAGTTCGGGCCAGGACTCCCCGATCCAGGACTCCGCGTCGCCCTGGGTGCCGAAGTCGCCGGGCGGCTGGGCCGGCTCGGTCGTCGTGCCGTCCGCCTTTTCGAACCGCCACTCCCACGCCATACGAAGCCTCCGCTTCCTGCCTGACTGACTGACTGATGGCCCGACTGCCTGATCGCAGACTAAATCACGGTCGGCGCCCCCAGCGCACCACCGCGCGCGTGCCCGGGCGCGGGACGAGAGGATCGTCAAATGCACGTGACACTGCTCGGCACGGGCGCCCCCGCCGGGCTTCCCCGCCCCGGTTGCCCCTGCGCGGCGTGCGCGCGGGCGCTCGACGCCGATGTGCGCACCGCGACCGCCGTCCTGGTCGACGGGGTGCTGCTGCTGGATCTCACGCCGGGGCTCGCGCTCTCGGCGGCACGCGCCGGGCACACGCTCACCGGCGTGCAACAGGTGCTGCTGAGCCACCCGCACAACGGGCCCGCGCTGGAGCTGCCGCCCGAACTGCCCGCGCCGGTACGGCTGCCCGACGGCCGCGACCTGGCCCTGCTGACCGGGCACCGGGTGCGCGCCGTGGCGGTGGACGCGCCCGGCACGGGGTACGCGGTCACCGGCCCGGACGGCGGCCGGCTGCTGTATCTCCCGCCGGGCGCCGCCCCGGCGGGGGCGGCCGACGGGCCGCCGTACGACCTGTGCCTGCTGGATGTGACCGGGCGGCCGGAGGCGCTGGCCCGGCTGCGCGGCACGGGCGCGGCGGCGCTGGCCACGGATGTGGTGGCCGTTCACCTGGACCACGATGTCCAGCCGGGCGCGGAGACGCACCGGCGGCTGGCCGCGGCGGGGGCACGCGCCGAGCCGGACGGCACGACGCTGACCGTGGGCGACTACCGGTTGGTGCCCGAAGTGCCCCGGCGCACGCTGGTATTGGGGGGCGCCCGGTCCGGGAAGTCCGCCGAGGCGGAGCGCCGGCTCGCCACGTTCCCCGAGGTCACCTATGCGGCCACCGGCGGCCGGCGCGCGGACGATCCGGAGTGGACGGCGCGCGTCGCGGCGCACCGCGAGCGCCGCCCGCCGGGCTGGACGACGGTCGAGACATGCGACCTGGTGCCGCTGCTGGCGGACGGCGAGGGGCCGCCGCTGCTGATCGACTGCCTCGCGCTGTGGCTGACCGACGCGATGGACGCCGTGGGGGCGTGGGAGGACGAGCGCTGGGCGGACGCGGGCGCGCGGGCGCTGGGCGCGCGCACCTCGGCGCTGGTCGGCGCGTTCCGCGCGACGCGGCGCACGGTGGTGACCGTCAGCAACGAGGTGGGGTCCGGGGTCGTCCCGGCCACCGCGTCGGGCCGCCGCTTCCGCGACGAACTGGGCCGTCTCAACGCGGCGATCGCCGCCGAGTGCGAACAGGTCCTCCTCACGGTCGCGGGCACGGTGCTGCCGCTGCGCTGACGGACCCGGCCCTCCCTGCCCAACGGGCCATGGCCGGGCGGGAGCTGGCGCGGCCGCGGGCGGTACCCTCGTGCGCATGAGTGACGGCGGTCTGAATCTCGATGACTTCGGGGATCTCATCGAGCGCCCCAGTGTCCGGATCCGGCGCCGGGCGGAGGAGCGGCGGCTGCGCACCGGCCTGCCCGCCAAGGCGCTCGGACGGCTGGACGACCTCGGCGCCTGGCTGGCCGCCGCCCAGGGGCAGGTGCCCGTCACGCCGGTCGAGCGGCCCCGGGCCGTGCTGTTCGCCGGTGACCACGGCGTGGCCGGGATCGGTGTCTCCGGCCGCCCGGCGGGCACCGCGTCCGCCCTGGTGCGGGCCGTGCTGGACGGCTCCGCGCCGGCCGCCGTGCTCGCGCGGCACGCGGGGGTCCCGTTGCGCGTGGTGGACCTGTCGCTGGACTGCGACCCGGCGGACCTGCCGGCGGAGGTGACCCGGCACCGGGTGCGCCGCGGTTCCGGACGGCTGGACATCGAGGACACGCTCACCTCCGAGGAGGCCGAGCAGGCGTTCCGCACCGGCATGGCCATCGCGGACGAGGAGGCCGACGCGGGCACCGATCTGCTGGTGCTCGGCGACCTGTCCGTCGGCGGCACCACCGCCGCCGGCGTGCTGATCGCCGCGATGTGCGGCACCGACGCCTCCGTCGTGACCGGCCGCGGCGGCGTCCGCATCGACGACCTGACGTGGATGCGCAAGTGCGCGGCCATCCGGGACGGGCTGCGCCGCGCCCGGCCGGTGCTCGGCGACCAGCTCCAGTTGCTCGCCGCGGTCGGCGGCGCCGATCTGACCGCGATGACCGGGTTCCTGCTCCAGTGCGCCGTGCGCCGCACCCCCGTCATCCTGGACGGCGTCGTCTCGGCGGCGTGCGCCCTTGTCGCGCAGCGGATCGCGTTCCGCGCCCCCGACTGGTGGCTCGCCGGACAGGCCAGCGGCGAGCCGGGCCAGGCCAAGGCGCTGGACCGGATGGCGATGGAGCCGCTGCTCGACCACGGCGTGACCGTGGGCGAGGCGTCCGGCGCGCTGCTCGCACTGCCGCTGGTCACCGCCGCCGCCGCGCTGGCGGCCGAGCTGCCGGAACTGCCCGAGCCCGCCGCCGGGGAGGCCGCCACCGAAGCCGGGGACGGCGCCGGGGACGAGCTCGCCGACCGCTCCGAGGCCGTGGCCGAGGCCACCTGAGCGCGCGTCAGCCGCCGCGCGGCATCCCGCCCACCACCTGTTGGACCCACCGGCGCACGCGCCCCCAGCGGGCATCGTGCGCCCGCGCCCGGCGCTCCGCCCGCTTCCGCGTGCGCGGTCGCCGGGCGTAGGCGCGTTTCGCCCAGGGCGAGTCCGGCCGGGCCAGCCGGAGCGCGCCGACGAAAGCCGCCAGCGGCACCAGCACCCCCACCACGGCCAGCCGGAACTTCCCCTTGACCAGCGCGACGAGCACGAACAGCAGGTTCCCCAGCACGGTGGCGACCGCGCCGCCCCGGCCCGCCCGCTCGTCCGCGCCGACGCCGTCGACGCCCAGCGGGACGAAGCCGGTGAGCAGCATGGCGACCAGCGCGGCGGTCAGCACCACCGCCTCCACGCTCTTGCGGCCCTGGTCGGTCCAGTACACGTCGTGCAGATAGAGGATCAGCGCGAACTCGTCGAGCACCAGGCCGGCGCCGACGCCGAACACCACCGCCGTCAGCGAGGCCACCCAGCCCCGGCCGCCCGCCGCGACCCCGCCGAAGCCGCCGACCACCATCAGCACCACCCCGGGCACCACATGGTGGACATGCTGTCCGCCGGCCGAGACGTCGTGGAACGGCCCCCGCCCGGCCCGGATCAGCCGCGTCACGCCGCGGACCACGAGAAACGTGACGACGAACGCCGTGAGCGCCAGCAGCAGCGGCAGCTTCCCGGGCTCGGTGATGTTGCGATACCACCAATGCTCCATGGGTCCCCAGCGTCTGCCGCTACGCTGCCGGGCGATGAACGCCACGCCGCCACCGCCCCGCCCACCACTCCCGCCGGGCCCCCCGCCGCCCCCGGGCCCGCCGCCGGCGAGCGCGCGCGACGGGCTGCGGTTCGCGTTCGGCACCCTCACCGTCCTGCCGGTCGGCGACGGGCCGCGCTGGGACCGGGCCGCCGCGCGCGCGGGGATGCTGTGCGCGCCGCTGGCCGGGCTGGCGATCGGCCTGGCGGCCGCGGCGGTCTCCTGGGTGTTCCTGGAGCTGGAGGCCGGCTGGCTGCTGACCGCCGTGCTGACCGTGGCGGTGACGGCCGCGCTCAGCCGCGGGCTGCACCTGGACGGGCTGGCCGACGTGGCCGACGGGCTGGGCAGCGGCCGACCGGCCGACGAGGCGCTGCGGATCATGAAACGGTCCGACATCGGCCCGTTCGGCGTGGTGACGCTCGTGCTCACGCTGCTGACGCAGGTCGCCGCGCTGTACGAGCTGTACGGGCACGGCCGCGCCGCCGCGGTGACGGCCGTGGTGCTCGCCGCCGTCACCTCGCGCACCGCGCTGACCTGGGCCTGCCGCGCGGGGGTCCCGGCCGCCCGCGCCGAGGGGCTGGGCGCGGCCGTGGCCGAGTCCGTCAGCGCCCGCGCGGCGCTGACCGCGGCCGGAGCCGTGGCCGTGGCGGCGGCCGTCGCGGGCGCGCTGACCGGGGACCGAGCGGGGGCCGGGGCGGTGATCGGGCTGTGCGCGGTGGTGCTGGCCCTCAGCGCGGCGGAGGCGCTGGTGCGGCACTGCGGGCGCCGGTTCGGCGGGGTCACCGGGGACGTTCTCGGCGCGGTCGTCGAGACGGCCGCCACAGTGACACTGCTGGTACTGACCGTGGGCGCCACCTGAGATCGTCGCGGCGTAGTCTTCTGCCGGATTGCCGCGGAGCCGCACAGCCCCACGACGAAACGACGAAGACAGAACGGAACATCTCACCGTGACTGCACTGACCCTCAGCAACCTCCCCGCGACCACGGTGCCCGCGGACGCCGTGGTGATCGGCGTCACCAAGGGCGAGTCCGGGCCCGTCCTGGCCGCGGGCTCCCCCGCCGCCGCCGCGGTCGACGAGGCCTTCGGCGGCACGCTGGCCGCCACCCTGGCCACGCTCGGCGCGAAGGGCGGCGAGGACGAGATCACCAGAGTCCCCGCCCCGGCGGGCTGGGCCGTGCCGCTGATCGTCGCGGTGGGCCTGGGCACCGCGCCGGCGGACGGCTTCGCGCCCGAGGCGCTGCGCCGCGCGGCCGGCACCGCCGCCCGCACCCTGAACGGCAGCGACCACGCGAGCTTCGCGCTGCCCGCGGCCGGCACGGACGGGATCGCGGCCGTCGCCGAGGGCGCGCTTCTGGGGGCGTACGCGTTCACCGCGTTCCGCGGGGCGAACGCCACCCCCGGTCCCGCCCCGCTGGCCCGCATCACCGTGCTGGACGCCGACGCGGGCGACGAGGAGCACGCCACCGCCGGGGAGCGGGCGCTGGTGCTGGCCGAGGAGGTGGCGCGCGCCCGGGACTTGATCAACACCCCGCCGAACGCCCTCTCCCCCGCCGACTTCGCCGCCGTGGTGGAGGCCGCGGCCCCCGAGTACGGGGTGACGGTCGAGGTGCTGGACGAGGAGGCGCTCGTCGCGGGCGGCTACGGCGGCATCATGGGCGTCGGCCAGGGTTCGGCCACCCCGCCCCGGCTGGTGCGGATCGGGTACACGCACCCGGACGCCGCGGCGACGCTGGCGCTGGTCGGCAAGGGCATCACGTACGACTCCGGCGGCCTGTCGCTGAAGCCGGTCGGCCACAACGAGACGATGAAGTGCGACATGAGCGGCGCCGCCGCCGTGTTCTCCACCGTGGTGTCCGCCGCCCGGCTGGGCCTCAGGGTCAACGTCACCGGCTGGCTGGCCCTGGCGGAGAACATGCCCTCCGGCTCCTCGGTGCGCCCCGGCGACGTGCTGACCATGTACAGCGGCAAGACGGTGGAGGTCCTCAACACCGACGCCGAGGGCCGCCTGGTGCTGGCCGACGCGATCACCCGCGCCTGCGAGGAGTCGCCGGACGCGCTGGTGGACGTGGCCACGCTGACCGGCGCGATGGTACTGGCGCTGGGCAAGCGCACGTTCGGGGTGCTGGGCGCCGACGAGGACTTCCGGCAGTTGGTCCACGAGACGGCCGAGCAGGTCGGCGAGCCGTCCTGGCCGATGCCGATGCCCGGTGAGCTGGCCGAGGGCCTGAAGTCGTCGGTCGCGGACCTGTCGAACGTGGGCGAGCGGATGGGCGGCGGCCTGTCGGCGGCCCTGTTCCTGAAGGAGTTCGTGGCGGACGGCACCCGGTGGGCCCATCTGGACATCGCCGGGCCCGCGTTCAACGAGGGGGCGGCGTTCGGCTACACGCCCAAGGGCGGCACCGGATCGGCCGTGCGCACGCTGGTCAGGCTGGCCGAACGGGTCGCGGACGGGGAGCTCGCCTAGGGCCTGCCATCAAAGGGGCGCCCGGCTCGCGACGCCTGGCATCCCTCCCCCAGACTCCGTCCGGGAGGTGCCCCCAGGCTGCGTTGCCGAATCGCGCGAGTACGGACAAGTACGAGCTGCGATCCGGCGCCTTGCCAGCCGGGCGCCATGCGCCGCTCGCTGATCGACCGCCCCTTTGACGGCAGACCCCTGCCCCGCCCGCCCCGGAGATCCGCCCCGGCGCGGCAGCGTGCGAAGATGGGTTTCCGGCAGGACAGGGCCGGGCTCAACCACCAAGGCGAGCCACACCAAGCCGCGCACCAGCGGCGTACACAGCACCGCCGGCCGGTCACCGTCGACCGGCCCGGCGAACCCCATCCTTGGAGGAACGTGACGTGGCGAACGACGCCAGCACCGTTTTCGACCTAGTGATCCTCGGTGGCGGCAGCGGTGGTTACGCCGCGGCCCTGCGCGCCTCGCAGCTCGGCCTGGACGTCGCCCTGATCGAGAAGAACAAGCTGGGCGGCACCTGTCTGCACAACGGATGTATCCCCACCAAGGCCCTGCTGCACGCCGGGGAGGTGGCGGACGCGGCGCGCGAGGGCGCCGAGTTCGGCGTGAAGTCCACCTTCGACGGCATCGACATGGCGGGCGTGCACAAGTACAAGGACGGGGTGATCTCCGGCCTGTACAAGGGGCTTCAGGGCCTGGTGGCCTCCCGCAAGATCACCTATGTGGAGGGCGAGGGACGGCTGTCCTCGCCCACCTCCATCGACGTGAACGGCCAGACCTACACCGGGCGGCACATCGTCCTGGCCACCGGTTCGGTGCCCCGGTCGCTGCCGGGGCTGACCATCGACGGCGACCGGATCATCTCCTCGGACCACGCGCTGGTCCTGGACCGCGTGCCGAAGTCGGCGATCGTGCTGGGCGGCGGCGTCATCGGCGTGGAGTTCGCCTCCGCGTGGAAGTCGTTCGGCGCCGACGTGACCATCGTCGAGGGCCTGCCCCACCTGGTGCCCGCGGAGGACGAGAACAGCTCCAAGCTGCTGGAGCGCGCCTTCCGCAAGCGCGGCATACAGTTCTCGCTCGGCTCGTTCTTCCAGAGCGCCGAGTACACGGCCGACGGGGTGCGGGTCACCCTGGCCAATGGCAAGACCTTCGAGGCGGAGGTGCTGCTCGTCGCCATCGGCCGCGGCCCGGTGTCGCAGGGGCTGGGCTACGAGGAGGCCGGGGTCGCCATGGACCGCGGCTTCGTGCTGGTGGACGAGTACTGCCGGACCAACGTGCCGACCATCTCGGCCGTCGGCGACCTCATCCCCACGCTCCAGCTCGCGCACGTCGGCTTCGCGGAGGGCATCCTGGTGGCCGAGCGCCTGGCCGGTCTGTCGCCGGTGCCGATCGACTACGACGGGGTGCCGCGCGTCACCTACTGCCACCCCGAAGTCGCCTCGGTCGGCGTCAGCGAGGCGCGGGCCAAGGAGCTGTACGGGGCGGACCAGGTGGTCACCCTGAAGTACAACCTCGCCGGGAACGGCAAGAGCAAGATCCTGAAAACGGCGGGCGAGATCAAGCTCGTGCGGGTGAGGGACGGCGCCGTGGTCGGCGTCCACATGGTCGGGGACCGGATCGGCGAGCAGGTCGGCGAGGCCCAGCTCATCTACAACTGGGAGGCGCTGCCCGCCGAGGTGGCACAGCTCATCCACGCGCATCCGACGCAGAACGAGGCGCTGGGCGAGGCCCATCTGGCCCTGGCCGGCAAGCCGCTGCATTCCCACGACTGACCTGGCCGCGTATCCCCAGAGCGCGCAGTAACCATTTGCCACTTTTCGTAAGGAGCAACAGAAACCATGGCGGTTTCCGTAACCCTTCCGGCGCTCGGCGAGAGCGTGACCGAGGGCACCGTCACCCGCTGGCTGAAGGCCGAAGGCGAGCAGGTGGAGGTGGACGAGCCTCTGCTTGAGGTCTCCACCGACAAGGTCGACACCGAGATCCCGGCCCCCGCGGCCGGCGTGCTGTCGTCCATCAAGGTCGCCGAGGACGAGACCGTCGAGGTCGGCGCCGAACTCGCGGTGATCGACGACGGCTCCGGGGCTCCGGCCCCGGCCCCGGCGCCCGCCGAGGAGCCCGCCCCGGCTCCGGCCCAGCAGGCCCCGGCCCAGCAGGCGGCGCCGCCCGCGCAGGCCGAGGCTCCCGCCCCGGCGCCCGCGCCGGCCCAGGCTGCGCCGGCTCCGGCCGGCGGCGCCCAGGGCACGGACGTCGTGCTTCCGGCGCTGGGCGAGTCCGTCACCGAGGGCACCGTCACCCGCTGGCTGAAGGAGGTCGGCGAGGAGGTCGAGGCCGACGAGCCTCTGCTTGAGGTCTCCACCGACAAGGTCGACACCGAGATCCCGGCCCCGGTCGCGGGCACGCTGCTGGAGATCACGGTGGGCGAGGACGAGACGGCCGAGGTCGGCGCCAAGCTGGGCGTCATCGGGGCCGCCGGTGCCGCCCCCGCGGCTCCGGCGCCCGCCGCCCCGGCCGCGCCGGCGCCCGCTCCGGCTCCCGAGCCGACCCCCGCGCCCGCGCCCGCCCCGGCGCCCGCGGCGGCTCAGGCACCGGCGCCCGCTCCGGCTCCCGCGCCCGCGCCCGCGCCTGCCCCCGCGCCGGCTCCGGCTCCCGCTCCGGCCGCCGCCCAGGCCCCGGCCGTGGAGGGCGCCTACGTCACCCCGCTGGTGCGCAAGCTCGCCGCCGAGAACAACGTGGACCTGGGCACGGTCAAGGGCTCCGGCGTCGGTGGCCGGATCCGCAAGCAGGACGTGCTCGCCGCCGCCGAGGCGGCCCGGGCCGCCGCTGCCGCCCCCGCACCGGCCGCCGCCCCCGCCGCCAAGCCCGCGGCTCCGGTCCAGCCGTCGCCGCTGCGCGGCCAGACGGTGAAGATGTCCCGGATCCGCAAGCTCATCGGCGAGAACATGATGAAGGCGCTGCACAGCCAGGCGCAGCTCTCCTCCGTCGTCGAGGTCGACGTGACCCGGATCATGCGGCTGCGGGCCCGCGCCAAGGACGCCTTCCTGGCGCGCGAGGGCGTCAAGCTCTCCCCGATGCCGTTCTTCGTCAAGGCCGCGGCCGAGGCGCTGAAGGCGCACCCGTCCGTCAACGCCAAGATCAACGACGACGGCACGGTCACCTACCACGACGTCGAGAACATCGGCATCGCGGTGGACTCCGAGAAGGGCCTGATGGTCCCGGTCATCAAGGGGGCCGGCGACCTGAGCCTGGCCGGCATCGCCAAGAAGACGGCGGAGCTGGCGGGCAAGGTCCGCGGTGGCGGGCTGGCGCCGGACGACATGTCCGGCGGCACGTTCACGATCAGCAACACCGGGTCGCGCGGCGCGCTGTTCGACACGATCATCGTGAACTACCCCCAGGTCGCCGAGCTGGGCATCGGCGCCACCGTGCGCCGCCCGGTCGTGGTGAACCACCCCGAGCTCGGCGAGACCATCGCCATCCGGGACATGGTCTACCTGACCCTGTCCTACGACCACCAGCTCGTCGACGGCGCGGACGCCGCCCGTTACCTCACGGACGTCAAGGCGCGCCTGGAGGCCGGCGAGTTCGAGGGTGAGCTCGGCCTGTAGTGCCGGGTGCCGGAAGCCTCCGGCAGGCAACCGAAACCGGCCCGCGCCCCGCCCGGACCCCTTCCGGGCGGGGCGCGGCCTGTTGGGGTCTCAAAGGGCCCGATAGGAGGGTGACATGAGTCCGCCCATCGTCCACTCACTGCGCCAGCAGATCCGCGAGCACATCGTGGAGGGGATCGTCAGCGGACGCTGGCAGCCCGGCGAGCGGATCGTCGAGCGGCGGATCGCGGTCGAACTGGACGTCAGCCAGACGCCGGTGCGGGAGGCGCTGCGCGAGCTGGAGGCGTTGCGGCTGATCGAATCGGCCCCGAACAAGGGCGTTCGCGTCCGGGCGCTCACCGCCGGTGACCTGGAGGAGATCTACCCGGTCCGGGCCGGCCTGGAGCAGATCGCCGCCGAGCTGGCCGCGCCCCGGCTGGCCAAGGACGTCTCCGCGCTGGAGCCCGAGGTGGCCGCGCTGTGCCGGGCGGACCGCGTCGGGGACGCCGAGGCCCAGGTCGGGCACACGGTCGCCTTCCACCGCGAGCTGGTCAAGGCGTCGGGCAACAGCGTGCTGCTGCACACGTGGGAGTCCCTGGGCATCGAGATCTGGACCGCGCTGTCGATCCGGTGGCTGGGCACCCGGCAGCGTTCCTACGCCGAGGAGCACCAGGAGCTGATCGACGCGTTCGTGCGCCAGGATCCGCACATCGGCGAGTTGGTCAAGGATCACGTTCTGAACTGTGCACCGCGTGCCTGATCTCGCCGGTTATCGCCGGAATTACCCTGGCACGGGATGCCAATTTCCCTGATTCGGGGAGTTTTTCCGGCGAAAGCTTTGATCGATCATCGATCAGAGGCTTACAGTTCCCAGGAAAGTGAGCCGCACCGCATAGCCCCTGTCCTGCCCTGCGGCACGGCTCCCACCCGAGGCCCGGGTCCCGAATGTCGCGCCACGATCAAGGGACCCGGCCCTCAGCGGTCTCCATGCTGGCCACCCCCTCCTGCCGGCCTCGTATCGTCGTCCCCATGCGTGCTGCCCGGCTGATCAAGATGGTGCTGCTGCTCCAGGCGCGACGGGCGATGACCGGTGCCGAGCTGGCGGCCGAGCTGGAGGTCTCCGAACGGACCGTGGCCCGCGACGTGTCCGCCCTCGCCGAGGCCGGGGTGCCGGTGTACGCCGACCGCGGCCGGACCGGCGGCTACCGGCTGATCGGCGGCTACCGCACCCGGCTGACCGGCCTGGGCCGCAGCGAGGCCGAGGCGCTGTTCCTCTCCGGGGTGCCCTCCGCGCTGCGCGACATGGGCCTGGCCGACGCCGCGTCCGCCGCCCGGCTGAAGGTCTCGGCCGCGCTGCTGCCCGAGCTGAGCGACGCGCACGACAGCGCGGCGCAGCGTTTCCATCTCGACGCGCCGGGCTGGTGGCAGCCGCCGGAGACGCCCGGGCTGCTGCCCGCCGTCGCCGAGGCCGTGTGGGACGACCTGACGCTGTCCGTGCGATACCTCCGCGGCGACGGCACGACCGTGCGGCGGGCGCTGGAGCCGTACGGCCTGGTCCTCAAGGCGGGCGTCTGGTACCTGGCGGCCCGGGTGGACGAGGGCGGCCACCGGGTGTACCGGGTGGGGCGGTTCACCGAGGTGACGGCGACCGGGGACCGTTTCGACCGGGACGAGTCGTTCGACCTGCCCGGCTTCTGGGCGGAGCGGGCCGCGGCCTTCGCCCGTTCCCTGCTGCGCGCCGAGGCGGAGCTGCGGCTGACCCCGGCCGGGGCGCGCGCCCTGCGGTACGTCACCGACCGGGCGGCGGCGGACGAGGCGCTGGCCGCCGCCGGCGACCCCGACGCGGAGGGCCGGGTCACCGTCACGCTGCGCGTGGAGTCGCTCGACGTGGCCTACACCCAACTGCTCGCCCTCGGCCCGGAGGCCGAGATCCTGGGCCCGCCCGGCCTGCGCGCCCGCTTCGCCGAGGCGACGGAGCGGGCGGCGGCACGGTACCGCTGAGGTGGCGGGTCAGCGGTAGTCGGCGGCGTCCGGCTGCTCCCCCGCCGCCAGGGCCGCGAGGAACGGCCAGGCGTCCGGCCGCGAACCGTCGGTGTCGGTGAAGCCGTACTCCCGGGCCAGTCCGCCGCTGGAGAGGGACTGCCCGTTCCACCGGGCCACGTCCGGGTCGGCGGCCAGGGCGGCCACCGCCCGGCCGACGAACGCCGGGGACTCGGAGATCGCGAACCCCGGTTCCTTCGCGATGGCGTCCCGCCAGTTCTCCTCCGTGACCTTCATGTACGTGTCGAGCATCGCCTCCGACCGCAGGAAGCCCGGGGTCACCGACACGGCCGTGCAGCCCAGCGCGCGCAGCTCCTCGCCCAGCGCGTACGCCATCCGGATCGGCGCGTTCTTGGCCAGGTCGTAGTAGAACTGCTCGCGGTACTTCGCGTTCGACTCGGCCGTGCCGTCCGTCACCTCGACCACCAGGCCGCCCGGCCGGCGGATCAGCAGCGGCAGCGCGAAGTGGCTGGTGACGATGTGCGTCTCGACGCCGAGGCGCAGCATGCGGAGGCCGGCCGCCAGGTCGAGCTCCCACATCTTGCCGCTGAACGAGACGTCCAGCAGGTGGTCGGCGCCCCAGACGTCGTTGACCAGGATGTCCAGCCGGCCGTGTTCCCGGTCGACGCGCTCGATCAGCGCCCGCACCTGGTCCGGCTCCAGGTGGTCGGTGGGCACCGCGATGCCCTCGCCGCCGGCCGCGGTGACCAGCTCCCCCGTCTCCTCGATCGTCTCGGCGGCCCGGCCCACCTCGCTCAGGGCCGCCCGCGTGGTGCGCCCGGTCACGTAGACCGTCGCCCCGGCCGCGCCCAGCTCCACGGCGATCGCCCGGCCCGCGCCCCGGGTCGCGCCGGCGACGAGTGCGATCTTGCCCGACAGCGGCTTGTTCGGCTGTTCCACCATGCACGTCCTTCCGTTTCTCAGTGCGACGATGAGCCTCGCAGCGATACCGGACACCTTCTGTCCGGCTTTCCGGGCGAACTTCGGCGTGCGCCCGGCGCGGGGAGCGCGGATGCTGGAGGCGTGACGGAGGTTGCGCTCATGGACACGGAATCGTTGCTGGACGAGGGGGCCTTCTGGGAGATCGTCGACCGCGCCCGGGAGGCGGCGGGCGGTGACCCGGACGCGCAGGCCGAGCTGCTGGTCGACCGGCTGGCGGGACTGGATCCGCAGGCCGTCACCGACTTCGCGCGGCACTTTGAGTCGCGGTTCAACCGGGCCTACCGCTGGGACGTGTGGGGCGCCGCCTGGGTGCTGCTGGGCGGGGCGGGCGACGACACGTTCGAGAACTTCCGGTGCTGGCTGATCGGGCAGGGCCGCGCGGTGTTCGAGGGAACGCTGCACGACCCCGACGCGCTGGCCGACCTGCTGCCGGCGGACTTCGACGCCCGCACGGACGGCGAGGCCGAGGAGCTGGGCTACGCGGCCTACGAGGCGTACGAGATCCTCACCGGCGATCAGCTCCCGGCCCTCGGCCTGCCGGAGCCGCCGCCCGAACCCGAGGGCGCCGCGCCGGACTTCGAGAACGACGCGGCGCTGGCGGCGGCCTGGCCCCGGCTGTGGGCGCGGTTCCGCGCCTCCGACGCCCCGGTTGGCCTGGCGGAACCGTGATCCCCCAGGATGGGGGCCATGGAACCTCGCCGTATCGCCATCACCGGCACCAGTGGTCTCATCGGCGGCGCCCTCGCCGACGCGCTGCGCGCGGACGGGCGCGAGGTGGTGCGGCTGGTGCGGCGCGAGCCGCGCGCCGCGGACGAGGCGCGGTGGGACCCCTCGGGCCGGGAGCAGGAGCTGAACGTCGCGGCGATCGACGGCTGTGACGCCGTGGTGCACATGGCGGGCGCGCCGGTGGCGGCGCGGCGCTGGACCGACCGCTACAAGCGGGAGATCCGCGACAGCCGGGTGCTGGGCACGGCGGCCGTGGCCGCCGCGATCGCCGGGGCGGGGACGAGGCCGCGGGTGTTCCTGTGCGGCAGCGCCATCGGCTACTACGGCGACACCGGGGACCGGGCGGTGGACGAGGACGCGCCGGCCGGCACCGGCTTCCTGGCGGACGTGGCCCGGGACTGGGAGGCCGCGGCCGGGCCGGCCCAGGAGGCGGGCGCGCGAACGCTCTTCATCCGCACCGGCCTGGTGGTCGCCCGCTCCGGCGGGGCCTGGGGCAAGCTGTTCCCGATCTTCCGCGCCGGGCTCGGCGGCCGGCTCGGCAACGGCCGGCAGTACTGGAGCGCCATCTCGCTGGCCGACTATCTGGCCGCGCTGCGCTTCCTGCTCGACGACGCGAACGAGCTGTCCGGCCCGGTGAACTTCACCGGCCCGCATCCGGTCACCAACCGCGAGGCCACCCGCGCCATGGGCCGGGTGCTGCGCCGCCCGACGGTGTTCGCCGTGCCGGCGCCGCTGCTGCGCGTCGTGCTCGGCGAGTTCTCCCAGGACGTGCTGGGCAGCCAGCGGGTGCTGCCGAAGCGGCTGTTGGAGGCCGGTTTCGTCTTCGCGGAGCCCACGGTGGAGGACGCGATCCGGGGCGCGCTGGCCCGGCGCGGGTAGCGCGGACCGGGCGCGTCGTTGTGCGACCTCTGTGCGCCCATGCCCGGTCCATGCGCTCTGTCTCAATCCGCCCGGCGTGAGAGGGTCGGCTCCGGTTCGGGCATCGCCCGCGCCTTTTGCGGGCATCAGCTCCTCCGGGCCCACCCACAGCCCGGCCCACCGCTCGCACGCACCGACCACCTCACCCAGGAGGCCACGTGCTCAAGCGCCGAACGCCCCGCGCGTTCTCCGACACCGTCATCATCGGGGGCGGCACGGCGGGACTCGCCGCCGCCCACCACCTGAGCGCCGCCGGGCTCTCGGTGACCGTACTGGAGGCCGAACACCGCATCGGCGGCCGGATGGCCACCGAGGACCGGGACGGGTTCCGGCTCGACCACGCCAGCCAGCTCTCGTTCCCCGACTCCCCCGTCCTGCGCCACCTGCCGCGTCCGCTGCCGCTGCGCCGGCTGACCGGCGGCGTCCTGCTGCACGGCCCGGGGCGGCGCGGGCACCGGATCGGCGCGGGCGAGGAGCACCGGACGGGCGCCGCCTCCTCGATGTCCTCGGCCCTCGACCGGATCTGGCTGCGCGCCCATCTGGCCCGGCTGGGCCGCTGCGCGGACGCGCGGCTGCGCGCCCGGCCCGAGCTGACGGCCGCCGGCACGCTGCGGACGCGGGGCATTCCCGCGGGCCTCGCCGAGAGTTCGCTGCGCCCGCTGCTGTCGGCGCTGCTGCACGACCCGGACCTGGCGACCTCCAGCCTGCTGGACGATCTGGCGCTGCGCGCCTTCGCCCGGCGGGGCCTGGGCCTGCCGGCGGGCGGCGCGGCGGCGCTGCCCGAGCTGCTGGCGGCCGGGCTGCCCGCCGGGTCGGTGCGGACCGGGGTGCGCGCGGCGTCCGTGACGACCACGGCCGTGGAGGCGGAGTCGGGAGAAACGTTCCGCTGCCGGGCGGTGGTGCTGGCCACCGGCGCCGCCGAGGCCGCCCGGCTGCTCCCGGGGCTGCGGGTGCCGGACTTCCGCGCGGTGACGGTGCTCCACCACGCCGCCCCGGCCGAGGTGCCGTCCGGGGCCACGCTGATCGTGGACGCCGCCGCGCGCGGCCCGGTGGCGCACAGCCTGGCCGCCTCGGCGGCCGACCCGTCCCGCGCGCCGGCCGGCCGGACGCTGGTCACCTCGGTGGTCCTGGGGCCGGGTGCCGGGGAGCCGACCGAGCTGCTGGACAAGGCGGCCCGGCCGCAACTGAGCGAGATGCACCGGACCGCGGCCGAGGACTGGGAGCTGCTGGCGGCCCATCACGACCCGCAGGCCGTGCCGGTGGTGCCCCCGCACACCGGGGTGCGGCCCGTTCGGCTGCTGGACGGGCTGTACGTGTGCGGCGACCACCGCGACACCCCGGGCCCCACCGGCGACCTGGCGTCGGCCCGGCGGGCCGCCGCGGCGCTGCTCGCCGACGCGCGCGTGCCCCGGCCGACGGCGGCACCCGCCGCGGCGCCCGCACCGGAGCTCGCGGGCTGATCCGCGCCGGAGCGCCCCCGGGCGCGACCGACCCACCGGTCGCGCCCGGGCGGGCTCAGCCGAGCGCCGCCACCTTCTCCCGGTAGACGCGGACGGCCGCGGCGTCGCGGAACGGTTCGAGGCGCCGCTCGAAGTCCTGCAGGTACTCGTGGGCGCGCACCGACCGCATCTCGCCGGCCTGCTGCGCGGCCTCCGCGGCCAGCGTGCACGCCTGCTCGACGTCGCCCAGGCCCAGCCGCGCGCCGGCCAGCACCACGCGGCAGAACAGCCTGCTGCGGGCGAACGCCGGGCTGCGCAACTGGAGGGAGCGCTCGGCGTGCCGGGCGGCGGCCCGGTACTGCTGGAGGTCGCGGTGGCAGTGCGCGAACTCGTCCGCGAGCTGTGCCTCGTCGAAGAACCGCGCCCAGCCGGGCACGTCCTCGCCCGGCCGGGCGGACTCCAGGGCGCGCTCGGCCCGGGCGAGCGCCGCCGTGCACGAGCGCACCTCCCCCAGCAGGCCGTGGCCGCGCGCCTCGACGGCGTGCAGCAGGGCCTGCACCACCGGCGGCACGGAGCTCGCCATGCCCTGCTGGGCGACACGGGCCAGTTGCACGGCCTCCCGGCCGTGGCCCAGGTACACCGCCTGTCTGCTCATGGAGACCAGCACATAGCTGCCGTAGGCGCGGTCGCCCGCCGCCTGGGCCAGCCGCAGCGCCTGCACGAAGTACCGCTGGGCGAGCCCGTGCGCGGCGATGTCGTACGCCGTCCACCCGGCCAGCCGGGTCAGGTCGGCGGCGGCGGAGAACAGCTTGCGGCCGGTCTGCTCGCCGTAGCTGCCGCGGAGCATGGGCTCCAGCTCGTGCTCCAGATAGCGGACCAGGGCCTGCCGGGCGTGCCCGCCGCCGTACGCCTGGTCCAGCGTGCGGAACAGGTCGGCGACCGACCGCAGCGCGGCGATGTCGCCGGCGGTGACGCGCTGGCCGGGGCCGCGTTCGACCCGGTCGAGCCGGCTGGGCCGGCTGGGCCGGGCCGGGGGCGGCGGCGCCGGGCGCCGGGGCCCGGGCGGGGCGAGCGGGCGCCCGCGCAACTGTTCGGGAACCCGGGCGGGCGGCGCCTGCTCGGGGGCGGGCGCCGCGCCGGCCTCGGGCGGCTCGCCGCGGGCGACCCGCTCGTCGGGGCGTCCGATGAGCCAGTCGCGGCTGGGCACGACGAGGCCGGCGGGGGTGAAGGCGATCTTGCGCAGCTCGGCGTAGCTGCCGGAGTCCTTGCGCCACAGGCCGGCGACGATGTCGACGGCCTCGGCGGGGCTCGCGGCGAACTCCAGACCCGCGTAGACGGGGGCACACGCCTCCAGGCCGAGGTCCTGGGCGGACAGCCGGCGGCCCAGCCGCCGGGTGAACACCTCGGCGATCAGCGCCGGGGTGGTGCCGCGCGGCCGCTGGCCACGCAGCCAGCGCGTGACCGACGTCTTGTCGTAGCGGAGATCGAGGCCGTGTTCGAGGCCGAGCTGATCGACGCGTCTGGCCAGCCCCGCGTGGGAGAATCCGGCTTCGGCGATGAGCGCGGCGAGCTGGCGGTTCGGGGTGCGCGGTGAAGCGGACTGCGTGGAGGGCGAGCCTCCGGGTCGTTCCGTGGACATCGGCGGTGCGGTCTCCTGCCTTACGGCTGTGCGGCTGGAACGGCGTGAATGTAACGGTCCTGCCCGGTTTCGTCGGCTCCTCGACCGAGGATTCATCCATATGTGTGAGCCAGAGGGCCCCGGGGGAATGGCATCCTCGCGGGCTTAGAGTGGGATCGAGACGCAGAGCGTGTGTACGAAAACGAAGGAGCCGCGGCCGTGAGCGAGCTGCGCTTTGTCCATCTGGGTTTCGGCGCCGAGGCCGTCGAGTATCACGCCGCGTGGCAGGAGCAGCGGCGGGTGCACACCGCGCGGTTCGCGGATGAGATTCCGGACACCTGTCTGCTGCTGGAGCACCAGCCCGTGTACACGGCCGGGCGGCGCACGGAGGACAGCGAGCGCCCCCTGGACGGGACCCCGGTGGTGGACGTCGACCGGGGCGGGAAGATCACCTGGCACGGCCCCGGACAGTTGGTGGGCTACCCGATCCTGAAGCTGCCGCGCCCGGTTGACGTGGTGGCGCACGTGCGGCGCATCGAGGAGGCCGTGATCCGGGCGTGCGCCGAGTTCGGCCTGGAGACCACCCGGGTGGAGGGCCGCAGCGGCGTGTGGGTGCTGGGCGACGCGCTGGACGACGGGGGCGCCCGGCGCACGCTGGGGGGCCTGTCGCTGGACTTCGACCCGCGCCTGCACGACGAGGAGTTCGACCCGCGGCTGAGCGGCCCGGAGTACGCGCCGTCCAACGCCGGGCAGCGCAACGAGGACCGCAAGCTGTGCGCGATCGGGATCCGCGTCGCCAAGGGCGTGACGATGCACGGGTTCGCGCTCAACTGCGATCCGGACAACACCTCGTTCGACCGCATCGTGCCCTGCGGGATCCGGGACGCGGGTGTGACGTCGATCTCCCAGGAGCTGGGCAGGAATGTTCCGGTGACCGAGGTGCTTCCGGTAGTGGAGAAGCACCTGCGCGGTGTGCTGGAGACGGCGGAGCCGCTGCCCCGTGCCGTCTGACGGCCGAAGTGCCGTTCGGGAGACAGAAGCACAGGCGTACGCTGGTGTTCGCCGAGGAATCGAAAGTGGTAGGGAGCCGGACGTGTCCGCTGTCGCACCCGACGGTCGCAAGATGCTGCGCCTTGAGGTCCGGAACAGCCAGACCCCCATCGAGCGCAAGCCCGAGTGGATCAAGACCCGGGCGACGATGGGCCCGGAGTACCGGGAGTTGCAGGGGCTGGTGAAGCGGGAGGGCCTGCACACCGTCTGCCAGGAGGCCGGCTGTCCGAACATCTTCGAATGCTGGGAGGACCGCGAGGCGACGTTCCTCATCGGCGGTGAACAGTGCACCCGGCGCTGCGACTTCTGCCTGATCGACACCGGGAAGCCCGCCGAGCTGGACCGGGACGAGCCGCGTCGGGTCGCGGAGTCGGTGCGGCAGATGGAGCTGCGGTACGCGACGATCACGGGTGTCGCGCGGGACGACCTGCCGGACGGCGGGGCCTGGCTGTACGCCGAGACGGTGCGCCAGATCCACGCGCTGACGCCGGGCACCGGCGTCGAACTGCTGATCCCCGACTTCAACGCCGTTCCCGAGCAGTTGGCCGAGGTGTTCGCCTCCCGGCCCGAGGTGCTGGCGCACAACGTGGAGACGGTGCCGCGCATCTTCAAGCGGATCCGCCCGGCGTTCCGTTACGAGCGCTCGCTGAAGGTCCTGACGCTGGCCCGCGAGGAGGGCCTGGTCACCAAGTCCAACCTGATCCTGGGCATGGGCGAGACCCGCGAGGAGGTCAGCCAGGCGCTGGTCGACCTGTACGAGGCGGGCTGCGAGCTGATCACGATCACGCAGTACCTGCGGCCGACCCCGCGCCACCACCCGGTGGACCGGTGGGTCAAGCCCGAGGAGTTCGTGGAACTGCGCGAGGAGGCCGAGCGGATCGGCTTCTCCGGCGTGATGTCCGGGCCGCTGGTGCGTTCGTCGTACCGCGCCGGGCGGCTCTACCAGCAGGCGGTCGCGCAGCGCTCGGCGGCCTGAGGGCCGGTCTTTCACCGGCATTGACCCCCGGGTCATGGGCCGGTAACACCGTTCGATAACAATAGAAGCACGTTGTTCGACCGCCCGGGGAGGGGACTGGCCATGCAATTCGTCGGTCCGGCACGTCCGACTGTGACCGGCACGCTGCGCGTGCTGGAGGGGGTGCTGCTGCGCGGCGGCAGGCGCCGCGCGCTGCGGAATGCCCGGACGGCGGTGTTGCAGGACCGCGCGCGGGCGGCCGCCCGGCGGGACGCGGAGCGCGCGCTGGCCGCCGCGAGCGAGCGGGTGCGGCCCGCGGTGCTGCCCGCTCCCCGGCCCTGAACGCCCGCGCCCCGGGCGGTCGGCGGTGGTCACCGCCCCGTAGACTTGCGCCATGGCGCGGAAGGAAAAAAAGGAACAGGATTCCGAGAACCCGGGGCGGCTCAAGCAGATCGCCCTGACCTACAAGATGACCAGGCGGGCCGACCGCTGGATCGGCTGGATCCTCTCGGCCGTCGGCCTGGGCACCTTCGCCGTGGTCCTCGGCATCGGCTTTCTGCTCGGACACCCGATCTATCTCGGCATCCTGGGCTTCCTGGTCGCGCTGCTGACGACGGCGATCGTCTTCGGACGGCGGGCCGAGCGCGCGGCGTTCAGCCAGATGGAGGGCCAGCCGGGCGCCGCCGCGGCCGTCCTGGAGAACATGCGGCGCGGCATCGTCTTCACCCCCGCCGTCGCGATCAACAAGAACCAGGACGTGGTGCACCGCGCGGTCGGCAAGTGCGGCGTGGTGCTGGTCGGCGAGGGCAACCCGAACCGGCTCAAGACCCTGATCGCCGCCGAGAAGCGCCGGATGAACCGCGTGGTCTCCGACGTGCCGGTGCACGACGTGTTCGTGGGCAAGGGCGAGGGCCAGGTGGAGCTGAAGAAGCTGCGCTCCACGATCCTGAAGTTCCCGCGCGTCCTGTCGGGTCCCCGGGTGACCGAGGTGAACGACCGGCTGCGCGCCATGGGTGACCTGATGAGCAACATGCCGCTGCCGAAGGGCCCGATGCCCAAGGGTATGCGGCTGCCGAAGGGGAACGTGCAGCGCCGCGGGCGCTGAAGGACGCGGTCCGCGCCGCACTGTTTCACCCGGGTTTCGCGCACAGACGCGTGTACGAGCGGCCGGGGGCGTCACGTCCCCGGCCGCTCGTCGTTGTCAGGTCACCGCGCTGTCGTGCGTCACATCCGGACCTGGACCGCGCCGGCGAAGCGGTCGTGGAGGCCGCGGGCGTCGCGGTCCCAGATCAGCGGCGGAATGGCCAGGCCCACCAGCACGGAGCGCAGCACCGCGCGGGGGAACGTCAGCCGCCCGCCGTTGACGCTGATGACGCGCAGCCCGAACAGCCGCTTGCCGGGCGTCATGCCCAGCGTGCCGACGGTGACCGAGGCCATGATCACGAACAGCAGCAGCGCCGGGCTGCTGACGGATTCCGCCTGCCGGTCGGCGATCAGACCGTATGCGATCAGCGAGCACATGGCCCAGTCGACGAAGATCGCGCCGAGCCGCCTGCCGAGCGGGGCCACCGAGCCGGGGCCGGTCTCGGGGAGGCCGAGGCGCTGCCCCCGGTAACCGAAGTCGACGCCCATGTCCTCGGCCGCCGCACGGGGCCCGGAGAGCCAGGAACCAATTACCTGCCGCTTGTCCACTCCTCAACGGTAGCGCGGGCGCCCGGCTCCGCCGTCGGCGGTATCAGATGAGAAGTCCGGTTAACATCGGCGAAACAATTGGGTCATGCTTGAGAAATGGCGTGTCTTTAGGGTCGGCCCCGGCAGGCCCACGCACTGGGCCACTCCCGAGCTGCACGTTCCCGCCCCGCCGGGGCCGGGACTAGGAGGACATCGGATGTTCCAGAACGCCGACGAGATCAATCAGTACATCGCGGACAACGACGTCAAGTTCATCGACGTCCGCTTCTGCGATCTGCCGGGCATCATGCAGCACGTCACCGTGCCGGTCGAAGCGTTCGACCCGACCGGGAGCCTGATGTTCGACGGGTCGTCGATCCGTGGCTTCCAGGCCATCCACGAGTCCGACATGGCGCTCGTCCCGGACCTGTCCACCTCGCGGGTGGACCCGTTCCGCAAGGACAAGACCATCAACATCAACTTCTTCATCCACGACCCGATCACGGGCGAGGCGTACAGCCGTGACCCGCGGAACGTGGCGAAGAAGGCCGAGGCGTACCTCGCCTCCTCCGGCATCGCCGACACCGCCTACTTCGGCCCCGAGGCCGAGTTCTACGTGTTCGACGACGTGCGGTTCGAGACCAAGTCGAACGCCGGCTACTACTACATCGACTCCGAGGCGGGCGCCTGGAACACCGGCGCCATCGAGGAGGGCGGCAACCGCGGTTACAAGGTCCGCTACAAGGGCGGGTACTTCCCGGCGCCGCCCGTGGACCACTTCGCGGACCTGCGCGCGGAGATCACGCTGGAGCTGATGAAGGCCGGCCTGGAGGTCGAGCGGCAGCACCACGAGGTGGGCACCGCGGGCCAGGCGGAGATCAACTACAAGTTCAACACGCTGCTGGCCGCGGCCGACGACCTGATGCTCTTCAAGTACATCGTGAAGAACGTCGCCTGGCGCAACGGCAAGACCGCCACGTTCATGCCCAAGCCGATCTTCGGGGACAACGGCTCCGGCATGCACGTCCACCAGTCGCTGTGGCAGGGCGAGACCCCGCTGTTCTACGACGAGCAGGGCTACGCGGGCCTGTCGGACACCGCCCGCTACTACATCGGCGGCATCCTCAAGCACGCGCCGTCGCTGCTGGCGTTCACCAACCCCACGGTGAACTCCTACCACCGCCTGGTCCCCGGCTTCGAGGCCCCGGTCAACCTGGTCTACTCGCAGCGGAACCGCTCCGCCGCGATGCGCATCCCGATCACCGGGTCGAACCCGAAGGCCAAGCGCGTCGAGTTCCGCGCGCCGGACCCGTCGTCGAACCCGTACCTGGCGTTCTCCGCGCTGATGCTGGCCGGCCTGGACGGCATCAAGAACAAGATCGAGCCGGCCGAGCCGATCGACAAGGACCTCTACGAGCTGGCCCCCGAGGAGCACGCCGAGCTCCCCCAGGTCCCGACCTCGCTCCCGGCCGTGCTGGAGGCGCTGGAGTCGGACAACGAGTACCTGCTGGCCGGCGGCGTCTTCACCGCGGACCTGATCGAGACCTGGATCGACTTCAAGCGTGAGAAGGAGATCGCCCCGATGCAGCTCCGGCCGCACCCGCACGAGTTCGAGCTGTACTTCGACGTGTAAGCACGCGCGAACGTCGCACCTCGGCCCCGCCCGCCGGTTCTCCGACCGGTGGGCGGGGCTCTTTCTCGTGGGTGCTGTGCGCGGGGCTGTGTTAGCCTGGCGCCGCACGGGTCCCGCGTGGTGGGGGCCCAACAACGAAGACCGGGAGGTGAGTTCGATGGCTGCCACACAGACTGCTGCCCTGCGCAGCGCCCGGACCATCCTCACGTCCCGGGCCCCGGTCTGACTCCGTTCCGTCCTCGGGGCCCCTTTTTCGCAAGGGTCTCTCACCGTGCATTCTTCGCATTCCACTTCTTCTTCTGATCCCTCCGGCCTGTCCGCCCATGGCTGGGACGAGTACCTGGCAGCCGAGTTCGCCGATCACGAGGCCGCCGGTCTGCTGCCAGCGCGGGTCGTCGGCGTCGACCGCGGGCAGTGCGACGCCGTCACCGAGCGGGGTCCGGTCAGGGCGGCCACCGACCGCGGGCTGGAGCCGGTCACCGGCGACTGGGCCGCGCTGCTGCCCGGGGAGGCGCGGCAGGAGCCGCGCCTGGTGGCGCTGCTGCCGCGGCGCACGGCCATCGTGCGTTCCTCGGCGGCCCGTGACTCGCGCGGCCAGGTGCTGGCCGCCAACGTCGACACCGTGGTGCTCGCGGTATCCCTGGCCGGCGCCCTCGACGCCGGCCGGCTGGAGCGGCTGCTCGCCCTGGCCTGGGAGAGCGGCGCCCGGCCCGTGGTGGCGCTGACCAAGACCGACCGGGCGGCCGACCCGGCGGCGGCGCTGACCGAGGCCGCCGCGGCGGCGCCCGGCGTGGACATCGTGGCCACCAGCGCGGTGACCGGCGAGGGCCTGGCCGAGCTGACCGCGCTGCTCACCGGCACCGTGGTGCTGCTCGGCCAGTCCGGCGCGGGCAAGTCCACGCTGGCCAACACGCTGCTCGGCGAGGAGGTGCTGGCCACCGGCGAGATCCGCGAGCAGGACGGCAAGGGCCGGCACACGACCGTGCGGCGCGAGCTGATTCCGCTGCCGGGCGGCGGCGTGCTCATCGACACCCCCGGGCTGCGCGGGGTCGGCCTGCACGACGCGGCGGAGGGGCTGGGACAGGTCTTCGCCGAGATCGAGGAGCTGGCCGAGGAGTGCCGCTTCGGCGACTGCGGCCATGAAACGGAGCCCGGCTGCGCGGTGTTGGCGGCCGTGGAGTCGGGCGCGCTGCCGGCCCGCCGGCTGGCGAGCTACCGGAAGCTGCTGCGGGAGAACGCCTGGGCGGCCTCCCGGACCGACGCCCGGCTGCGGGCCGAACGCACGCAGCGCTGGAAGGAGATCATCCGGCACCAGCGCGCGACGTACCGCTTCCGCGACCAGCAGCGGTAACAGGCCGCCCCGGGGCGGGAGATGACTGTGGGGGCGCACCGGATCGGCCGGTGCGCCCCCACAGCACTGACCTGTAATCTCAATTACATGATTACTGACGAACAGACAGAGGAGCTGCGCGGCTGGTTCGCCGGGCGGCTGCCCGAGGGGTTGTTCACCGAGCTGGTGGAGGTGACGGCCGACCGGGAGGAGATCGCCGTCGTCGGCCGGATCCCCGAGCCGGAGCTGCCCGGCGAGGCGTCGGAGACCGAGCGCGCGGCGGCGCGCGAGGGCCGGGCGGCGGAGTTCCGGGAGCGCACCCGGGGCACGCGCATGGAGGTGGCGCGGGAGGCCGAGGCGCGTTTCCGGCGCAAGGTGTCGTGGGGCGTGGAGTGCGGCGGGGACCGGACGCTGTTCACGCACCTCGCCGCGCCCGTCATGACCCGGCTGCGGCAGCCGGAGCGGCAGGTGCTCGACACGCTCGTGGCCGGCGGGGTGGCGCGCAGCCGCAGCGACGCGCTGGCGTGGTGCGTCCGGCTGGTGCGCCGGAACGCCGACAACTGGCTCGATGAACTCCGCGATTCGCTGGCGCAGGTGCGGCGGGTACGCTCCCAGGGCCCGGACGCCGGGCACACCGAGGACACCGGCGGCGCCGGCCGGGAGGGGCGGAGATGACGACGAGCGTTGAGTACATCCGGTACCGGATACCCACCGGCGGCGGCCCGGCGTTCGAGGAGGCGTACCGGCGGGCGGCCGTGCCGCTCGCCGCGGCGCCGGAGTGCGTGGACTTCGAGCTGACGCGCTGTGTGGAGGAGCCGGAGAGCTACATCCTGCGGATCCGCTGGACCTCGGTCGAGGCGCATCTGGAGGGCTTCCGGCGCGGGGAGCACTTCGGCGCCTTCTTCGCCGAGATCAGGCCGTATGTGTCGGCCATCGAGGAGATGCGCCACTACGAGCCCACCGGCGTGGCCGGTTCGGGGTCGAGCACGCCGACCATCTACGCGTGGGCGGGCGGCGAGGAGGCGTTCCTGCGGCTGGCCGAGGTGTTCTACGACCGGGTGCTGGCGGATCCGGTGCTGAAGCCGGTGTTCGCGGAGATGAGCGGGGACCACCCCCGGCATGTGGCGCTGTGGCTGGGCGAGGTGTTCGGCGGCCCGGCGCGTTACTCGGCGGAGCGCGGGGGGCACGCGGGAATGGCGCGCCACCATGTGGGCCGGGGTATCACCGAGGAGCAGCGCCGCCGCTGGGTCGCGCTGCTGATGGACGCGGCGGACGAGGCCGGGCTGCCCTCGGACCCGGAGTTCCGCGCGGTGTTCGCGTACTACATCGAGTGGGGCACGCGGATGGCGCTGATCTACTCCGGCGACAACCCGCCGCCACTGAACGCCGCCCCGATGCCGCGCTGGGAGTGGGGGATCACTCCCCCGTGGCAGCCGGCGAAGGACTGAAAGGACTGACACGCCGGGACGTGATGGGACCGTTACCACCCCCGGCGCCCACGCCCCGTGGCCGGCCGTGGCACGCAGGGGGCGGGCCGGGCCGGGGCGTTGTCGCTGGACAGCCGGCCGGCGAGCGGGCCGGCCGGGCCCGGGCGCGGGGCGGGGGCGCACCGGCCGCCGGCACGCTCCGCGCACGCCAGCTCTACCATGCGCCACCGCATGGACTAACCGTGCGTTACCGTGCATCCATGCCACAACGACGGGGGGGCCGGGGCCGGTTGACGGCCGAGGACTGGGCGGAGGCGGCGCTGGGCGCGCTGCGCGAGGGCGGCGGGCTGGCCGCCATCGCGATCGAGCCGCTGGCGGCGCGGATGGGGACGACCAAGGGCAGCTTCTACTGGCACTTCGCCAACCGGGAGGCGCTGATCGACGCGGCGCTGACGCGCTGGGAGCGGCAGCGCGCCGATGAGGTCGCCGCGGCGCCGAGCCGGCGGCGGGAGCCGGTGGCGCGGCTCACCGAGCTGCTCCGCTCGGCCACGGAGACCATGCTGAACGACCCGGCCGAGCTGAGCCTGTACGGCGACGCGGCGCACCCCCGGGTGGCGGCCGCGCTGCGCCGGGTCACCGCCCGTCGGCTGGAGTATCTGACCGAGTTATTCCGGGAGTTGGGGCTCACCGAGGCCGAGGCCCGCTACCGCGGCCTCCAGGTGTACGCCGGCTGTCTGGGGCGCGCCCAGCTCGCGCGGGCCGTGCCCGGGCTGCTGCCGCGCGGCGAGGACGACCGCCGCTATCTGGACTCGGTGCTGGCCTCGCTGGTGGCGCACTGACGCGCGCGGCGGGCCGCACAGTCCGTGAAGGGGGTCGGCTCCGGGACAGGACCCCTGATTTTCCCGCCCCGGAGCCTTCTCGTGTCCCCCACGAGGCCGCTCGCACTCGGCCGCTGGCGCGGGTTCCCCGGCGCTCGGCGGTCAAACACGGCCGTGTCGGCGCGCCCCCGGCGGGTACCCGGGGGTCTCCCCAGGCAAGGAGGCACAGCCATGCAGCAACGGGGCAGCGATCGACTCAACGTCCACCGGGACGATGTCATGAAGCACGAACTCCAGGGCATGCTGCGCGGTGACCACCCCACCAGGGCCGAGGACTGGCACGATCCGGAGCCGTCCGCCGAGGACGATCCGGCGCTGACCCGCGGCCCGGTGCCGCCGTACGGCGGGGCAGGCACGGAGGAGCAGGAGAAGGAGGAGTTCCGCTCGGAGCTCGCCCGCCATCTGCGCGTCGGCGTGTACCCGGCGCACCGGGACGAGCTGCTGGACGTCCTGGCCGAGGAGAACGCCCCGGACCACCTGATGGAGGCGGTGCGGCGGCTGCCCGCCGACCGTTCCTTCGCCAACGTCCAGGAGGTGGTCACGGTGCTGGGCCGCAAGCCCAGCGCCTGACACCCCCGGATCAGGCCGGCCGGACCAGGGCATGGCCGCGGTCGAGCAGCCGCGGCAGGCAGTGGCGCGGCGCGGCGACCGTCTGGACGCGGTCGCCGGCGCGGCCGGTTGAGGGCGAGGAGGCCGACGCACGGCCGCGTTGACACCCACGAGCCGTATACGTTTGACTGAGTCAATGAACGAGATCGTGGCACGGCTCCGGGCGTTCAACCGCGACTACACCCGGCTCATCGGCGCCCTGGACTACGAACACCGCCTCGGCACCCCGCACTCGCTGCCCGAGGCCCGCGTCCTGTACGAACTCGCCCGCCGCGAGCGGACCCCCGTGACCACGCTGCGGCAGGACCTCGACATGGACCCGGGGCAGCTCAGCCGCCTGCTGACCCGCGCCGAGCAGGCGGGGCTGGTGCGCCGCGAGCGGGACCCCGACGACTCACGGCGCCAGTTGGTCCGCCCCACCGGCGCCGGCCGCGCGGCCGCCGACCTGCTGGACACCCGGTCCACGGCGGCGACCGCGGCGCTGGTCGAGAAGCTGTCCCCGGCCGAACGCGCCCACCTGGACGCGGCGTTGCGCACGGTGTCGCGGCTGCTGGGCCTGACCGCGCGCCCGGAGACGTTCCGGCTGCGGGCGCCGGGGCCGGGCGACCTCGGCTGGGTGATCCAGCGCCACGGCGCCCTCTACACCGCCGAGTACGGCTGGAACGCGGCCTTCGAGGCGCTCGTCGCGGAGGTCGTCGCGCGCTACGCCGCCGACCACGACCCCGCCCGGGAGGGCGCCTGGATCGCGGAGCACGACGGCGAGCCGGTGGGCAGCGTCTTCTGCGTCGCCGAGCCCGGCGACCCGGGAACGGCCCGGCTGCGGCTGCTCCTGGTCGAACCGCACGCCCGGGGCCTGGGCGCCGGCCGGGCGCTGGTCGCCCGGTGCGTGGACTTCGCCCGCGAGACGGGCCACCGCCGCCTGGTGCTGTGGACGAACGACGTCCTCACCAGCGCCCGCCGCATCTACGAGGCCGCGGGCTTCGTGCTGACGCGGACGCGGCCGCACGAGATGTTCGGCCGCCCGGAGACCGGCCAGGAGTGGGAGCTGGACCTGACCTGACGCGGCGGGGTCCGGCCCCGCCGCGCCGCCCGGCCGGACGCCGTCAGGCGCCGCGCTGCGTCGGCAGCGCCGCCTCCGTGCGCGAGAGGATCTCCGTCACCTGGAGCCCGAACCGCACGTCGCACGGGTGCGCCTCGCCCGTCGCGACCGACTCCAGCAGCGCGTCGAACGCCCGCATGAACGGCCGCACCGCGCCGCCGTCGCCGCGTTCGGGAAGCGTCGTTATGCCCGCGCTGCCCCGCAGTTCGGCCGTCACCGACGACGCCTGCGGCGGCACCGTGTGCGTCAGCGTCATCGAGCTGGAGGCGCCCGACGCGTGCCGCAGCGCCACATGCACCATGTCGCCGGGCCCGTGCGCCGCCGTCACGCCGGTCACCTCGCCCAGCGGCGGCAGCAGCAGCGACAGCGCGTGCGGCCCCACGTCCCACAGCGCGCCGCGCTCCTTGCGCCACACCGAGTGCGAGTAGGGCGTGTCCGCCCCGCCGAAGACCGGCGAGAACCAGTCCGCGCGGCCCGTCACCCAGCCGTCGGTGGCGCTCTGCGCCGCCACCCACGCCGCCGTCTCCGGGGCGAACCGCAGGGTGAAGAAGACCACCGAGGCCACCCCCGCCGCCGCCACCGCGTCCGCCAGCTCACGGGCGGCCGGCACCGAGGTCGCGACCGGCTTGTCCAGCAGCAGATGACAGCCCGCCGCCGCGGCCCGCGCCGCCAGCGGCGCCTGCACGTCCGGCGGCAGCGCGAACGCCACGGCCTCGCAGTCGGCGAACAGCGCGTCGGCGCCGTCGTAGGCCCGGGTGCCCAGCTCCTCGGCCAGCTCCCCCGCCGCCTCCGGCCGCCGGCCCCAGACGCCCACCAGCTCGGCCTCCGGGTGCTCCGCCAGGGCCGGCCCCTGGGTCCGCCGAGCCCAGGGGCCGGTACCGACCAGACCGATTCTCATAGTTCGGGCCTCTCTCGTTTCCACGGACGTGCGTCGGCGCCCACCCTAAGGGGACGGCCGAAACATGGTTCACATCGCCTTAACAGGCGAGCAACTACGGGGAAACCGCAGGTCGCGAGGGTGTGGACAGCGTACGCACGCACCCGCGCAGACCTCCCGAGGAGCACGACCGTGAGCTACAAGGCCGAGTACATCTGGATCGACGGCACCGAGCCGACCGCCAAGCTGCGGTCCAAGACCAAGATCGTTGAAGATGGTGCCGAGCCGCCGGTCTGGGGCTTCGACGGGTCCAGCACGAACCAGGCCGAGGGCCACTCCTCCGACTGTGTGCTCAAGCCGGTCGCCTCCTACGCCGACCCGATCCGCGGCGGCGACCACCGCCTGGTCCTGTGCGAGGTCTACAACGCCGACGACACCCCGCACTCGTCCAACACCCGCGCGCTGCTGCGTCCCGTCGCGGAGCGGTTCGCCGCCCAGGAGCCGATCTTCGGCATCGAGCAGGAGTACACGTTCTTCAAGGGCTCCCGCCCGCTCGGCTTCCCCGAGAACGGCTTCCCCGCGCCGCAGGGCGGCTACTACTGCGGCGTCGGCGCCGACGAGATCTACGGCCGTGACGTCGTCGAGGCCCACCTGGAGAACTGCCTGAAGGCCGGCCTCGGCCTCTCCGGCATCAACGCCGAGGTCATGCCCGGCCAGTGGGAGTTCCAGGTCGGCCCGCTGTCCCCGCTGGAGGTCTCCGACCAGCTCTGGGTCGCCCGCTGGCTGCTCTACCGCACCGCCGAGGACTTCGGCATCTCCGCCACCCTCGACCCCAAGCCCGCCAAGGGCGACTGGAACGGCGCCGGCGCGCACACCAACTTCTCCACCAAGGCGATGCGCGAGGGCTACGACGCGATCATCGCCGCCTGCGACTCCCTCGGCAAGGAGGGCAAGCCGCTGGAGCACGTGCGCAACTACGGCGTCGGCGTCGAGGACCGCCTCACCGGCGCCCACGAGACCGCCCCCTGGGACCAGTACAGCTACGGCGTCTCCAACCGCGGCGCCTCGGTCCGCATCCCGTGGCAGGTCGAGCGGGACAAGAAGGGCTACATCGAGGACCGCCGCCCCAACGCCAACTGCGACCCCTACGTGGTGACCCGCCTCCTGGTGGACACCGTCTGCACCGAGCTGGAGCAGGCCGGGCTGGTCTGAGGCCACCCGCCCGCTCCGCGCACGAAAGCGTCTCCCCGGCCGCTGCTGGCAGCTCGGCCGCGGTTCCGGGGAGGCTCCACGGGCGCCCGCCATCGGCGGGCGCCTTTGGTGTACCTGGCTACACCGCCCCTCCGGGCGGCCCACCCCCGTGACGCCCGCCCGCGACAGGCAGCAGACTGTAACGAGTACACAGCGCAGGCAGGACAGGAAGGCACGAGGAATGAACGGGCAACGCGTACGGGACGCCTTGAAGGCGGGCGCGCAGGGCTTGCTGCTCTCGCTGCTCTCGGTGGGTGTCTCCCTGCTGCTGTTCGTGCTCTTCGTGGTCTCGCTGGCGTTCGTGCTGCTGGGCCTGGGCCTGTTCACCACCCCGGTGATCGTCGACGCGATCCGCGCCCACGCCAACCAGCGCCGCATGTTCGCCCGGGACTGGTACGGCATCAGCATCCACGCCGGCTACCGCCCGCTGCACGGCGGCCCCCGCCCCGGCCTGGCCGGGCAGGTCGAGCGCACCGTGCACATGCTCAAGGACCCGGCCACCTGGCGCGACGCGGGCTGGCTCCTCGTCGACGCCGTCGCCGGCTTCATCCTGGCGCTGCTGCCCTGGACCCTGCTCGGCTATGCCCTCTACGGCCTGGTCCTGGTGGCCGGCGTCTGGCGGCCCATCGTCGACGCCGGGGGCACGTTCTGGTTCGCGTTCGTGCCGATCAGCTCGTGGTTCACCGCCGTGCTGGCCGCCCTCACCGGCATCGGCCTCGGCGTGGTCGGCCTCTTCTACAACCCGCTGCTGATCCGCGGCCACTTCTACCTCACCCGCGCCCTCATCGGCGCCTCCGAGAAGCGGCTGCTGGCCCAGCGCGTGGCCCGGCTGACCGAGACCCGGCACGACGCGCTGGACAACTCCGCCGCCGAGCTGCGCCGCATCGAACGCGACCTGCACGACGGCGCGCAGGCCCGGCTCGTCGCGATGGGCATGAGCCTGGGCACCATCGAGGCACTGATCGAGAAGGACCCGGAGCAGGCCAAGCGGCTGCTCGCGCAGGCCCGGGAGAACTCGGCCGAGGCGCTGTCCGAGCTGCGCGACCTGGTGCGCGGGATCCACCCGCCGGTGCTGGCCGAGCGCGGCCTCGGCGACGCCGCCCGCGCCCTGGCGCTGCGCACGCAGCTCCCGGTGGAGGTCGACGTCGAGCTGCCGGGCCGGCTGGAGGAGCCGGTGGAGTCGGCCGCGTACTTCGCGATCAGCGAGGTCCTGACCAACGCCGCCAAGCACGCCGAGGCCGAACGCGCCTGGCTGGACATCTACTACAGCCGCAAGGACCAGACGCTGCGCATCGCCATCACCGACAACGGCCGCGGCGGCGCCAGCCCGGAGGGGGGCAGCGGACTGCGCGGGCTGGAGCGCCGGCTCGGCGCGTTCGACGGCGTGCTGGCCCTCAGCAGCCCCGTCGGCGGCCCCACGCTGGTCACCATCGAAATCCCCTGCGCGCTGACCGAGCCGGGCCGCCGCACCACCCTCCGCTGAGCCGCCGGTCAGCCGGACTCCGCCTGCCCGTTACCTGACCGCACTCGAACGTCATTACGCTGTCGCTCCATCGAGCTCAAGGACGGCTTCGCGGACAACCTCGGCCGCGGCCCCGACGAACTCGACGCGCTGATCAACGAGATCCTGGGCAACGCGGTCTACCGCCCGGCCGAACTGGCCGCCGGCCACGCCGACCTGGACACGGCCGTGCGGGCGGAGGACTTCCCCTCCCGGGAGGAGCTGGCTGGCAGGTTCATCATTCACCTCATACCGGGCACCGTGGAGGAGGGCAACCCGTTCGACGGGCTGTGGACGGACGTGGAGTACGCCGCCCACCTGCGCGACTCGGCCGCGGCAGGCACCCCCGACCGGGCCGCCGCGTTCCCCGCCGTGCACGGCGCGGAGCCGGGCGACCCGCGCGTCGCCCGCTACGCCGACGCCTCCCTGCGGCCGTGGTTCGTGGTCTTCGACGGCGACGCCAGCACATACGTGGGCGGCGGCATCGACACGGCCTGGTACACCGACCGCCACTACCTGCTGATCATGACGGACGCCCACCGCGTGCCGCCCGCGATCCACGAGTCGAGCCCCACCGCGGCCCAGGCGCTGGTCCGCGTCCGGGAACTGGCCGGCCGGGGCGCGAGCGTGGTCAGCTCGGACTGGATCACCCTGCCCACGGTTCTGTCGACCGTCGTGCCGCGCCGTTAGGCTGGGCGCTCCACACCACTGAAACGGAGAACACCTGTGCGCGTTGTCCTCGCCGAAGATCTCTTCCTTCTTCGGGACGGTCTGGTCCGCCTCCTGGAGGCGCACGACTTCCAGATCGCGGCCGCGGTGGACAACGGGCCCGGCCTCAGCCGGGCGCTGGCCGACCTGAAGCCGGACGTCGCCATCGTCGACGTCCGGCTGCCGCCGTCGTTCACGGACGAGGGCCTCCAGTGCGCGCTCCAGGCCCGCCGCGAGCAGCCGGGGCTGCCTGTGCTGGTGCTCTCCCAGCACGTGGAGCAGCTCTACGCGCGCGAACTGCTCGCGGACGGCAACGGCGGCGTCGGCTATCTGCTGAAGGACCGCGTCTTCGACGCCGAGCAGTTCATCGACGCGGTCCGCCGGGTGGCGGCCGGCGGCACGGCCATGGACCCGCAGGTGATCCAGCAGTTGCTGGCGCAGCGCGGCGGCCACAACTCGCCGCTGGAGCGGCTGACCCCGCGCGAGCTCGAGGTCATCGAGCTGATGGCGCAGGGCCGGTCCAACGCGGCCATCGCGGAGCGCCTCGTCGTCACGGAGCGGGCCGTGGCCAAGCACACCTCCAACATCTTCACCAAGCTGGGCCTGCCGCCCTCGGACGACGACAACCGCCGGGTGCTGGCCGTGCTCACCTACCTGGAGCGCTGACCGCCCCGGCCCGGCCCGGGAGGAGCAGCGCCTCTGCGCCCACCGGGCGGTAGCCGGCCGCCCGGAACGCCCGCACGCTGCGGGCGTTGCCCGCGGCCTGCTGGGACCAGACGGGCTCGCCCGGCGGGACCAGATGGCGGGCGGCGGTGGCCAGGGCGCGGCCCAGGCCGCGGTGGCGGGCCGCCTCGTCCACCTCTATCGCCGTCTCCCAGCGGCCCGCCACGCCCCGGCCGAGCACCAGCACGCCGCCGTCCGCCGCCCAGACCCGCACATCGTCCCGGCGCCGGCGCGCCCGCTGAGCCCGGGGATGGTCCCGGTCCGTCATCTCCCGCAGTTCCAGCGAGGGTTCGCCCGGCAGCGGATCGGCCACCGTGAGCAGGTCGATGGTGTCGGTGACCCGCCCCGTGCGGTCCAGGAGCGCCGTCAGGAAACGGGGGTTCATCGCGGCGGCCAGCGCGTCGCAGTCCAGGGCCGCCAGCGTCGCGAGCACCCACTCCGGGTCCTCGTCGGTGAACACCACGGCGTGCGCGGTGAACGCGAGCACCCCCGCGTCGCGGTGATTCTCCTGCGGCACCACCGTCGTGCCGCCGTCGGGCGGCGGGAAGCGGCCGTCCGCCGCGGCCTCCACGATCTCCGACAGCGTCTGGCCCATGCCGTGCCTCTCCTCCGCCGCCGCGCCGTAACTGCTGGGCGCGGGGCTCGTTTTGTGGGTGTGTCTCCCAGCGATGTGTCTTCTCAGGACGTGCGGCCCGCCCTGGGGCTCGACCAGGCCGAGGCAGCGCTCGTCGAGCATTATCCGCGGCTGGTCCGGCTCGGATATCTGGTGCTCCCGCCCTCCCTCGGCCGCCACCGGCGGGTGCTCGGCGCGCACGCCGTTGTGCAACGGGCCCTGCCGCGCGGGAAGTCGGACGACGGCGGGCCCGTCGTGCCCTCGCCCCGGGGCGGCGACCCGGGTTACGCCTGTCTGCGGCTGCGCGTGCTGCGCGCCGCGCTGGACGCCAGCCGGCCCGGGCCCGTGCGCTGGCTGCCGCGGGCGCCCCGGCTGCTGCCGCAGGTGGTGGGGCTGAGGCTGTTCCCGCGGGCCGGCGAGTCCGACGAGGTGGTGCTGGAGCAGCAGTTGTCCGGCCTGTCGCCGGCCGGCCGCGCCGCCTACGCGCTGCGCCGCCTGGACGGGCTGGGCGACGCCGCCGTGCGGGACCTGCTGGAGGCCGCCGGGGTGTCCGAGCAGCAGTCGCGGGCGGCGGTCAAGTCGGCCGCGGACGTGTCCGTTTCGCCGTCGCTGACCGACCCCTGCCTGCTCCAGGCCCGGCCCACCGACCTGCTGCGCCGCCGCCAGTACGCGCGGACCGCGCTGATCGGCGGGGCCGCCCTCGCACTGGCCGCCGGAGCGCTGGCGTTCCTGCCCGGCGGCTGGGGCCCCGACGGCGCCGCGGCGCCGCCCTACGCGGAGAACGCCGCCGCCGAGGCCGCGCTCGATCCGGCCGGGCTGCGCCGCATCCCGGCCGATGTGTGGCGGCAGTCGTCCCGCACCGACTTCTCGGTGTGGCCCGCGCGCGGTGGCGCGCTGGACGACACCGGGCTGCTGCGCCGGGCGCTGGCGGTGTGGGCCAGGCCCGGCGATGAGGTCACGGTGTCCGCGACGGCCGGCACCCAGACGGGCCCGGCGCCGGGGCCCGCGCAGTTGCTGTACGCCGGGGAGGCGGGCGGCTCCTCGGTCGTGCTGCTGTACGACGGGCTGCGGCTGGTGCGGTACGCGGAGCCGACCGGGGCGGCGGAGGGCGGCGTGGTGCTGGACTTCGCCCGGGTGGACGGGGCCGACCTCGTCGGCGCCTCCGCGGTGGTCATCGGCCGTGGCGACGGCAACACCCGTTATCTGACGGCTCCCTGGGTGAGCGAGGCGGCGACGACCGATCTGCTCGACCCGGTCGGCGAGGCCACGCCCATCGCCGTGGACGAGCACGGCGTGACGGACGCGATCCGCACCCCGGCGGGCCGGGCCGCGAGCGGCGAGTGCACCGAGTTCCCGGTGCTGGAGGTGACTGCGCGCGGCGCGGACCTGCCGTTCGTGCTGGCCGACCTGGGCGAGCTGCCGCCCGCGCTGCTCACCTCGGGCTCCCCGGGGAACGAGCGCACCGTGGCGGCGGAGCCCGCGGCCCGGCACCGGTGGGCGCGGATCGCCTGCCAGCTTTCGGCGGCCAACGGCGGCGGGGTGCGGACGGTCAACGCCTGGGCGTTCGCCGAGCAGTCCCTGCCGGACGACGGCGGGTCCGCGGACTGGGTGTGCGCGCGTTCGGAGACCTGGCGCGGGGTGGGCACCCGGGCGCTGGCACTGTTCGTGCCGCCGGCGCACCACCAGGGCGAGCAGGGCGCGGTGACGGCGACCGCCGAGGACGGCCCGGCCTGCGGGGCGCGCGAGCCCCGCGTGCTGAGCGGGGTGTTGTGGCGCTCCCCCGCCGACGCCTGGTACCTGGTGGCGGCCGGCAGCGAGCAGGTGACCGCCATCGCGGCGACCGGCGGGGTGACCGGCCGCGAGGAGGGCCGGACGGTGGCGCTACCGGCCGAGGCGGGCGCCGAGGCCGAGCTGACGGCCGAGCTCGCGGACGGCGGCAAGCTGGCGATGCTGGGCTGACGATGCCGGGCTGAGCGGCGCGCGCCGGACCGGAACCCATCGGTGTCCGGCCACGTCGAAGCGGCATGGGCAAACGAACGTTACTGGGCATGGTGCCCGTGGTCCTGTTGCTCGCCGCCTGCGGGGAGGAGGGGGACGGTTCGCGCACTGTGCCGCCGGCCGCCGACTCCCCGCCGCCGGCCGCGGGCCAGGAGGAGCCGCAGCTCTATCAGGTGACCGCCACGGTGCTCGAATCCGGCGACCACGGCCCGCAGTTGTGCCACTCGGTGATGGAGTCGCTGCCCCCGCAGTGCGGGGGCCCGGACATCACCAACTGGGACTGGTCGGCCGTGGAGGCGGAGACCGCGAACGGTACGACGTGGGGCATGTACGCGCTGACCGGCACCTGGGACGGCGAGCGGTTCACGCTCACCGAGCCGGCCGCCGCGCCCGACCCCGGCGCGGGCGGCCCGGAGGTGGTGGAGCCGGACGACAGCGCCCCGCTGCCGGAGGATCCGGCCGGGCTCGCTCACGACGAGCTGCTTTCCATTCAGACCGAGCTGACCGAGAATTACCCGGAGATCCTGAGCTCGTGGCCGGATGAGGAGCACGGCGTTCTCCGGGCCGAAGTGGTCGCCTCGACACCCGAGTTGGAGGAGTCGCTGGAGCAGCGCTTCGGCGCCGGCGCGGTCGTGCTGACCGACTGGCTGCGGCCGGTGTCCCCCGAGGGATGAGGGACACCGGCCGCGCACCGGAGGCTGGCTAGACCCGCCAGGTGTCGTTGAGCACGATCCGTCCGCTCGTGGGGACGGTGGCGGTTCGGTTGCCGCCGCTCTCCCACGTGACGCCGGACTGGCCGTCCACGCGGCGGATGTACTTGCACTCGAACGTGGTGCCGGCGGGCAGCGTCAGCTCGGCCCGCCACACCGGGTAGTCGGCGGCGTCGAGCCGGATGGCCTGGCTCGGGTTCCAGCCGCCGAGCTGGGTCAGGTTGCCGACGACATAGATGTTCTCGCCCCACTGGGTCTGGGCGTTGACGTTGAACGAGGCGCCGGTCGCCGGATCGGGGGTGGGTTCGCCGCCGCCGTCGCAGTCGCGGGCGCCGGTGTGCAGGGCGAGCGCGGTGTTGCTGCCGAGGGTGGCGGTGAACTGGCCGGAGCCGTTGACCGTGACGCTTTGGCCGCTCTGCACGTCGCAGTAGGTGCCCGCGGCGAGCGAGGTCTGGAACGTCTGGGTCAGCGCGCCGGATTCGTGGTTGATGGCGACATAGCCCTGGCTGCCGCGGCCGAACGCGATGGCGTCGTTGCCGTTGTCCCACCAGTTCGTGACCGGCTGGCCGCGGGTGGCGTTGCGGAACGCGACCATGCTCTCGATCTCCGGCCAGGCGTGCTGGCACTTCCAGCCGTCCTGCCAGCAGGCGTTGACCTGGCCGTTGTTGGGCGGCCCGGCGTCGTGGTGGCTGAACTCGTAGCCGGAGTGGACATCGGGCGAGCCGTAGGGCCAGGCCAGCATGAAGACGTTGGCCAGGGTGTAGTTGGCGCCGCTGTTGTAGTTGAGGGTGGAGCCGTTGCGCTCGGTGTCGTGGTTGTCGACGAAGACGGCGGTGCCGCCCGAGGGCATATGGCCCCAGCCCTCGCCGAAGTTCTCCAGGTAGGCCAGGCTCTCGTTCTCGAAGACGCGCTTGAGGTCGCGGCCGTAGCGGAACTCCTGGACGTCGCCGGTGCCGCGGTACTCGTCGGGGAGGACGGCCTCGCCCGCGCCGAAGATCGCCTCCTGCTTCCAGTAGACGTTCGGGTTGGTCAGGCGGGACTTGATGTTGGCCAGGTCGGCGGCCGGGATGTGCTTGACGGCGTCGATGCGGAAGCCGGCCACGCCCATCGAGAGCAGGTCGTTCATGTAGTCGGCGATGCGCTGGCGGACGTAGTCCTTGCCGGTGTTGAGGTCGGCCAGGCCGACCAGCTCGCAGTTCTGGACGTTGTACCGGTCGCCGTAGTTGTTCCCAATCTCGCGGCGGCAGGTGTTGAAGTCCCCGTCGCTGTAAGGGGCGTCGGGGTAGTTGTACTTGGTGTAGGCCGAGCCGCCGGTGCCGGTGCCGGAGCCGGCCGTCATGTGGTTGATCACCGCGTCGACGACGACGCCGACGCCCGCGTTCCGGCAGGTGGTGACCATGGTCTGGAACTGGGCCCGGTTGCCCAGGCGGCTGTCGATCCGGTAGCTGACCGGCTGGTAGTTGGTCCACCACTGACCGCCCTGGATCTGCTCCTGGGGCGGGGAGACCTGGACGTAGCCGTACCCGGCGGGGCCGAGGCGCTGGGTGCACTCCCGGGCGATGGAGTCGAAGTTCCAGTTGAACAGGACGGCGGTGACGTCCCTGGTGCCGGGCGGGGCGGCCTGGGCCGCGGGCGCGGTGGCGGTGAGGGAGAGGACGGTGGCCGCGACGGTCACCAGTCCCGCGAGGAACGCGCTGCCGAGCCTCCGCACTCTTCGGATCCCGTGTCTTCCTTGACGACGAGCGGACAAAACGCCTCCTGGAGAGGTGGGGGGTGCGGCCGGTGAGAGGCAACGCGCCATGCCCGCAAGGCCGACGAGCCTGAGCCGATTCTTGCTGCAAACTCTTGCACGGGAGACCGTAGAGCGACTCGGGAGTCGGGTCAATCCTTTGCGCACGTCCGGGAAATATCCGCGTGACCAAGCCCGCAAGCTCTTACGCAAGAGCTTGCGGACTGCTAGCTTGCGGACAGCCCCCCGGCCGGTCGAGGGTCCATCCGGCCCCACGCGCCCGGCCGGCCGGGGGATGCGTTCAGCGCGCCTGGGCGGTCGAGCCGCGGACCACGAGCTCGGGCTGGAAGACGAACTCGGTGTGCTGGACGGGGTTCCCGTTGATCTCCTCCAGCAGGGAGTTGACCGCGGCGCTGGCCATCGGGCGCACCGGCTGGCGCAGGGTCGTCAGCGGCGGGTCGGTGAACGCGAACAGGTCGGAGTCGTCGTAGCCCACCACCGAGACGTCGCGCGGCACCTCCAGTCCCCGCTGCCGCGCGGCCCGGACCGCCCCCAGGGCCATCATGTCGCTGCCACAGACAATGCCGGTGCAGCCGGCGTCCAGCAGCGCGGAGGTGGCTGCCTGGCCGCCCTCCACGCTGAACAGCGAGTGCTGCACCACGCCCTGGCCGGCCGTCTCGTCCAGGAAGCCGGCCACCTTGCGCTGCACCGGCACGAACCGCTCCGGGCCCACGGCCAGGCCGATCCGCCGGTGACCCAGCGCGCGCAGGTGCTGGACCGCGATGCGGGTCGCGGCGCCGTCGTCGGGCGAGACGAACGGCGCCTTGATCGCCGGGTTGAACCCGTTGATCAGCACGAACGGCACGCCGCGCCCGGTCAGCCGGGTGTAGCGCGCCGGGTCGGCCGAGGTGTCGGCGTGCAGCCCGGACAGGAACACGATGCCGGTGACGCCGCGTTCGACGAGCTGGTCGACCAGCTCGTCCTCGGTGGCGCCGCCCGGGCTCTGCGTGCAGAGCACGGGCGTGTAGCCGTCCCGGGCCAGCACCTGCTCGATGACCTGCGCGAAGGCCGGGAATATCGGGTTGGTCAACTCCGGTATCACCAGCCCGATCAGGCCGGCGCTGCGCTGCCGCAGCCGGACCGGCCGCTCGTAGCCGAGCACGTCCAGGGCCGCGAGCACCCGCTGCCGGGTGGCCGCGGCCACGCCCGTCTTGCCGTTGAGAACGCGGCTGACCGTCGCCTCGCTGACCTCGGCCTGCAGGGCGATGTCGGCCAGCCGCGCCGGGCCCGGCAGGACCGGGTCCGGCGCCGGCGGGACCGGGCCTGGATCACTCACGCCTGCCACCACACCGTCGTGTCGGCGGGCAGCACGGCGCCGTCCGGGCAGGGGCCGCTGGCCAGCAGCCGGTGGCCCGGTGCGGTGAGCAGGTCGGGGACGGCGACCGGGGCGTCCGTGGTGTTGACCACGCAGACCAGCGCGGAGCCGTCCGCGGCGCGGCGCCGGAACGCCAGCACGCCGGCGGGCGCGGCCAGCCACTCCACGGCGTCGCCCGCGCCGAGCGCGGGGTGCGACCGGCGCAGGGTCAGCGCCGCCCGGTACAGCTCCAGCGTCGAGCCGGGGTCGCCGGTCTGCTCGGCGACGGACAGCTTGCCCCACACGGCCGGCTGCGGCAGCCAGCTTCCGCCGTCGCCGAAGCCGTAGGAGGCGCCCTGCGCGGTCCACGGGATCGGCACCCGGCAGCCGTCGCGCAGGCCGTCCTGGCCCTCGGAGCCGGAACCGCCCACGCCGCGCCGGAAGAACGCCGGGTCCTGGCGGACGTCGTCGGGCAGGTCGGTGACCTCGGGCAGGCCGAGCTCCTCGCCCTGGTAGACGTAGGCGGAGCCGGGCAGCGCCAGCATCAGCAGGGTCGCGGCGCGGGCCCGTTCGATCCCGCCGCCGAGCCGGGTGCGGTGGCGCACCACGTCGTGGTTGGACAGCACCCAGGTGGTGGGCGCGCCAACGGGCCGCATCGAGTCCAGCGAGGAGTCGATGACGCGGCGCAGCTCGGCGGCGTCCCACGGGGTGGTGAGGTAGTGGAAGTTGAACGCCTGGTGCAGCTCGTCGTGGCGCACGTACAGCGCCGTGCGGCCCTCGTTGGGCGTCCACGCCTCGGCGACGCCGATGCGCTGCTGTGGGTACTCGTCGAGGATCTTGCGCCAGGAGCGGTAGATCTCGTGCACGCCGTCCTGGTCGAAGAACGGCAGCACCTCGGTGCCGAGCAGCTTCAACTGCCCGGGGTGGCCCATGTCCGGCAGGCCGGCCGCCTTGACCAGGCCGTGCGCGACGTCGATGCGGAAGCCGTCGACGCCCATGTCCAGCCAGAACCGCAGCAGCGAGCGGAACTCGTCGTGCACCGCGCCGTTGTCCCAGTTCAGGTCGGGCTGTTCGGGGGCGAACAGGTGCAGGTACCACTCGCCGGGGGTGCCGTCCGGGTTCTCGGTGCGGGTCCAGGCCGGGCCGCCGAAGATGGACTCCCAGTCGTTGGGCGGCAGTTCGCCCGTCTCGCCCTTGCCGGGGCGGAAGTGGTAACGGTCGCGCAGCGGCGAGCCGGGCCCGTCGCGCAACGCCCGCTGGAACCATTCGTGCTGGTCGGAGGAGTGGTTGGGCACGATGTCCACGATGACGCGCAGGCCCAGGTCGTGGGCGTCGCGGATCAGCGCGTCGGCGTCGTGCAGGTCGCCGAACATCGGGTCGATGGCGCGGTAGTCGGCCACGTCGTATCCGGCGTCGGCCTGCGGGGAGGCGTAGAAGGGGCTCAGCCAGACGGCGTCGACACCCAGGTCGGCGAGGTAGGGCAGCCGGCTGCGTATGCCGGCGAGGTCGCCCATGCCGTCGCCGTTGCCGTCGGCGAACGACCGCGGATAGACCTGGTAGATGACCGCGTCGCGCCACCACTCCGGCCGGCTGCGGGGGGCACTGGTGGGGTCGCTGGTCGGCTGGGCGCGGTCAGCGAGGTGCTGAGTCATGTCATCCCTGAAGAGGTCGCGTGGAGGTCAGGTCAGGTCGGTGCTGGTCGGGTCAGGCCTTGGTGGCCCCGGCCGTGAGTCCGGACTGGAGATGGCGCTGGGCGTACCCGAAGACGAGCGTGGCGGGCACGGCGATCAGCACGGCCGCGGCCGTCATCAGATGCCAGTCCTGGGTGTGCTGGTTGACGAACGTCTGGAGACCGCCGGCCAGCGTGAGGTTCTGCTCGCCGGTCATGAACGCGGTCGCGTAGGCGACCTCGGCCCAGGCGGTGACGAAGGTGTAGAACCCGGTGACCGCCAGGCCCGGCCGGGCCAGCGGCATGATCAGCCGCCAGAACGTGCCGAACGGGTTGAGCCCGTCGACCCGGCCCGACTCGTCGATGGAGACGGGGATGGTGTCGAAGAAGCCCTTCATCATCCAGGCGCAGAACGGCACCGCGATCGTCAGATACGTGATGACCAGCGCCACCGGCTGGTTGAGCAGCCCGTAGCGGGACATGAGGTTGTACAGCGGCACGATGAGCACGGCCATCGGGAACATCTGCGTGATCAGCAGGGTCCACATCAGCGGGCGCATGCCCGGGAAGCGGAAGCGGCTGAGCGCGTAGCCGGTGGTGGCCGAGATGAGCACGCCGATGACCGTGGTCAGCACCACGATCAGCACCGAGTTGCCGAACCAGGTCAGGAACTCGGTGTCGTTGAGCACGTGGTCGTAGTTGTCCAGCGTGAAGTTGGAGAACAGGGACCGAGTGAAGGTGTCCGTCTTCGGCTTGAAGGACGTGACCAGCAGCCAGAACGGCGGAAAAACCGCGATCAGGGCCGCGAGCAGCAGCGTCGCGTGCAGGCCGATGGAGGCCGCGCGGCTGCGTTCGCCGCGCCGGCGGACCCGCCTGGGCCGCCCGCCCCCTCCGCCGGCGCGGCTGCCGCCGGGCGCCGCCTGCGGTGTCGTCGCACGCGGGGCGGACCGGGCGCCGGGTCCGTTGACCGGTGTCGTCTCGGTGCTCATCGTCACCACACCTCTCCCTGCCGGCGCAGCACCCTGCGGTAGGCGATCGCGAAGAGGACCAGGAGCAGCAGGATCAGCACGCCCCAGGCCGCGGAGTTGGCGAAGTCCCGGGGGCTGGCCACGAACGCCAGCCGGAACGCCTCGGTCACCAGGATGTCGGTGGAGCCGGCCGGGCCGCCGCGGGTCAGCAGGAAGATGACCGGGAACATGTTGAAGGTCCAGATGGTGCTGAGCAGCACCACGGTCATGGAGACCGAACGGACCCCGGGCAGCGTGATGTTGGTGAAGCGCTGCCAGGCGTTCGCGCCGTCCATCTCGGCCGCCTCGTACTGCTCGGCGGGGATGGACTGGAGCGCGCCGAGCATGGCGACGAGCATGAACGGCACGCCGAGCCAGACGTTCACGGCGATGACCGCGACCTTGGCCCAAGTGGGGTCGTCCAGCCAGGCGATGCCCTCGATCCCGCCGCCCTCCAGCAGGCTGTTGAGCAGGCCGTTGCGCTCGTTGTAGAGCATCCGCCAGGCGAACACGGAGACGAACGCCGGGATCGCCCAGGGCAGGATCAGCGCCATGCGGTAGACGGCGCGGCCGCGGAAGGAGCGGTTGAGCATGTTGGCCAGGCCGAGCCCGATGAGGAAGGTGATGGCCACGCAGGAGACCGTCCACACGACGGTCCAGCCCAGCCGCTCCCGGAAGGTGTCGTCCTGGAGGATGTCGATGTAGTTGTCCAGGCCGACGAACTCGTAGGTGGCGGGGATCTCGTTGACGCCGATCGTGCGCGCGACGTTGGACTCGTCGGCGTCGGTGAGCGACAGATAGACACCGCGGACCAGCGGCCAGCCGATGATCGCGGCGATCACCAGGACCACCGGGGTGATCATCGCCCAGGCGTACCAGTACGTGGCCAGCTTGCGGCGCAGCCGTCCGGGGGCGCGGCCGGACCCGCGGCGCGGGCCGTGACAGGGGAGTTCACAGCGTCAGCCATTGGGTCGTGACCCCGCTCACTGCCAGTCTTCGAGGAGTTCACGGTAGGCGTCCCCGGTGTCGGCGGCGGCCTCCTCGGGCGACGCGGAGCCGGTCAGCATGGCCTCGATGGAGATCCGCAGCGGCTCGAACAGCGACTGGGCCTCGGGGATCCAGGGGCGCTCGTGGGCGACATCCACGGCCGGCGCGAAGAAGGAGACCATCTCGTTCTCCTGGACGCTGGGCTCCAGGTAGACGGAGTCGCGGGTCGGCAGCAGGCTCAGCTCCTCGGTGATGCGCTGCTGCGTCTCGGCCGAGCTCATGTACTTGACGAACTCGAAGGACGCGTCGGCGTCCGGGGTGCCGGCGTAGACGCCGTAGTTCCAGCCGCCGAGCGGCGCGCCCTGCGCCGAGCCGCCGGCCGGGACGGGCGCGACGCCCAGGTCCTCGCCAAGGGCGGCGGTGGCGTCGGCGATGGCCCACGGGCCGTTGATCATCATGGCGACATCGCCGTTCGCGAAGGAGGACATCATGTTCTCCCAGCCCTCGCTGGTGTCGGTGATCGCGGCATCGGAGTCGATGAGGCCCTGCATCTGCTCGAACGCGGCCACGCCGGCCTCGTTGTCGACGGTGACCTCCTGGGCCTCGGCGTCGACCAGGTCGCCGCCCTCGCCGTACAGGAACGGCAGGAACCAGTAGGGGTCGTCGCCGCGGACGTACAGCGGCGTGGTGCCGGCGTCCTCGAAGGCGGCGGTCGATTCCTCGATCTCGGCCAGCGAGGTGGGCACCTCGACGCCGGCGTCGGCGAGCAGGGACTTGTTGTAGAAGAGGGCCAGGGTGTCGGTCACCTGGGGCACGGCGTAGGTCTGGCCGTCGTACTGGGTGCTGGCCCACGCCTCGTCCAGGAAGTCCTCCTGGTTGTCCAGCGCGGCGGTGTCGTCCAGCGGGTAGAGGTAACCGAGGCTGGCGAAGTCGGCCACCCAGGCGACCTCGGTGCGCATGACGTCCGGGGCCTCGTTGGCGCCGGCGGCGTTCTTGAAACGGTTCTGCGCGTCGTCGAAACCTATGTTCACGTATTCGACGGTGACGCCCGGGTGCAGCTCCTCGAACTCCTTGGCGACGGCCTCGAAGACCTCCGCCTCGGTCTCGTTGGAGGTGTCCCAGTAGGTGACCGTGCCGGTGAGCTCACCGCTCTCCGACCCCCCGCCGCCGCTGCCGCCCTCGTCATCGCCGTCGCTGCCGCAAGCCGTTGCCGCAAGAGCCAGGGCCGCAACGACGGCCGTCGTCCCTATGCTGCGCCGCATGTGAACTCCTTCAAGCGTTACGCCCGATTTGGGTGGCCAATTCCACCCTGTGCGTCGCGCCTCTGCGGCGCCGGGCTGTCGAGGAACGTAACAGCGGTGCAAGAGATTGGAAAGACCTTGCGGCAAATTTCTGCAAGGCCGAGATCGGAGGGGCCCTGGGGACGCGGGGGGCGCTCGGGGGCCCGCGGTGGGGAGTGCGGCGCGGGCGGCCACCCAAATTCATACATTCCGGTACAGCAGTCCCCTCCGCGGTGGGCGCCGGGAGCGACGACCGGTACAGTCCCGAACTGTGACCGCACGGCTAGCTGACATCGCAGCCCAGGCGGGGGTCAGCGAAGCGACCGTCAGCCGTGTGCTGAACGGCAAGCCCGGAGTCGCCTCCGCCACCCGCGAATCCGTACTGGCCGCGCTCGATCTGCTCGGCTACGAACGGCCGGCGCGGCTCCAGAAGCGCAGCGCCGGGCTGGTGGGGCTGATCACCCCCGAGCTGGAGAACCCGATCTTCCCCGCCTTCGCGCAGGTGATCTGCCAGGCGCTGACCCGGCAGGGCTACACGCCGGTGCTGGCGACCCAGACGCCCGGCGGCTCCACGGAGGACGAGCTGACGGGGATGCTGGTCGAGCGGGGCGTGGCGGGGATCATCTTCATCTCCGGCCTGCACGCGGACACCAGCGCCGACACGGAGCGGTACGAGCGGCTGCGCGGGAACGGCGTGCCGTTCGTTCTCATCAACGGCTTCTCGCCCAAGGTGCGCGCGCCGTTCGTCTCCCCGGACGACCGGGCGGCGATGCGGCTGGCCATCACGCATCTGGCCTCGCTGGGCCACCGTCGGATCGGCCTGGCGCTGGGCCCGGCGCGGTTCGTTCCGGTGCAGCGGAAGATCGAGGGCTTCCTGCGCGGGATGGAGGAGGAGCTCGGGGTGACGGCCGCGGAGGCGCAGCGGCAGATCGAGCACTCCCTCTACACGCTGGAGGGCGGCCAGGCGGCGGCGAACGCGCTGCTGGCCCGGGACTGCACGGCGGTGATATGCGCCAGCGACATGATGGCCCTGGGCGCGATCCGCGCCGCGCGGCAGCGCGGGCTGTCCGTGCCGGAGGACTGCTCGGTCATCGGCTTCGACGACTCCCCGCTGATCGCGTTCACGGACCCGCCCCTGACAACGATCCGCCAGCCGGTCCCCGCGATGGGCCAGGCGGCGGTCCGGGCCCTCCTCGAAGAGGTGGGCGGAACACCGGCTCCGCACAGCGAGTTCGTTTTCATGCCTGAATTGGTGGTCCGCGGGTCGACCGCGACCGCGCCGGTGATACAGCAGGCATGACGCCCCCCGCGCTCCCGGGGGTCCGGGGGTCGCCCCCCGGGGAATGGAGCCAGCAGGCATGACGACCCCCGCGCTCCCGGGGGTCCGGGGGTCGCCCTCCGGGGAATGGAGCCAGCAGGCATGACGCCCCCAGCCCCTACGGGCAGTGTCCGACCCCCGGAGTAGGTGGTGGGCTGAAGACCAGACCGGAGGATGATCGGGGGAGTGTCGGCTCTCTGGCAGACTGTGGGCCCATGGGGGCAACCGGCGTCAGTGCGAAAGATGAGCGAGTGGAACCGGCAGAGGTCGTCACCGATCAGGAAGAGACCGCCGCCGCCCCCGCACCGCGGCGCTGGAGTTCGCTTCGGGTGGCCCGTCGGCCGCGGCTCTGGTTCGAGCTGCTGCTCATCGCCATCAGCTACGGCACCTACTCGCTGATCCGCAACGCCGCCCCCGACCAGGTGGCGGAGGCCCAGAGCAACGCGCGCTGGATCTGGGACGTGCAGGACTCGCTCGGCCTGGCCTTCGAGCGCGGGATCAACCACGCCGCCGAGAGCGTCACGTGGCTGATCGTGGCGATGAACTACTACTACGCCACCCTGCACTTCATCGTGACCATCGTCGTGCTCGTGTGGCTCTTCCGCAGCCACCCCGGGCGGTACGGCGCGACGCGGCTCGTGCTGTTCGCCACCACCGGCGTCGCCCTCCTCGGGTATTACTTCTACCCGCTCGCCCCGCCCCGGCTGATGGAGGGCATGGACTTCATCGACACGGCCACCGTGCACCACACGTGGGGCTCGCTGTCCGCCGAGGGAACGGCCATGGCCTCGGTGTCCAACCAGTACGCCGCCATGCCCTCGATGCACATCGGCTGGTCCCTGTGGTGCGGCATCACGATCCTCGTGCTCGCCAGGCCGCTGTGGCTCAAGATCCTCGGCGCGCTCTACCCGGTCGTGACCCTGCTGGTGATCGTCGCGACGGCGAACCACTTCTGGCTGGACGCGGTCGGCGGCATGATCTGCCTCGCGTTCGGCTACGCCGTGGCCCGCCTCTGGTACGGCGCGTTCTGCTACCGGATGCCCCGCCGGATCCCGCCCACCGTTCCGGACACCGGGAACGCCGGGAAAGCCCGGAACGCCGGGGCTCAGCCCTCGTAGAAGAGCCGGTCCACCACGGCCCGCGCGCGCCGCGTGGTGCGCCGGTAGTCGTCCAGCATCCGGCCGACCGCGCCCGGCTCGTAGCCCAGGTAACGGGCGACCGCCGCCGATTCGCGCGCGTCCGTGGGGAAGGTGTCCAGCGGCCGGCCGCGCACCAGCATCACGGCGTTGCGCACGCGCGAGGCCAGCACCCACGCCTCGTCCAGCACCTCCGCGTCGGCCGGGTCGAGCAGCCCGCACTCCGCCGCGGCGGCCAGCGCCCGCCGGGTGCGGGTGGTGCGCAGGGCCGGCTCGGCGTGGGCGTGCCGCATCTGGAGGAGCTGCACCGTCCACTCGATGTCGCTCAGCCCGCCGCGGCCCAGCTTGGTGTGCGTGGTGGGGTCGGCGCCGCGCGGCAGCCGTTCCGCCTCCATCCGGGCCTTCAGCCGCCTGATCTCGCGCACCGCGTCGTCGCCGAGACCGTCGGGCGGATAGCGCAGCGGGTCGATCAGCCCGAGGAACCGCTCCCCCAGCCCGGCGTCGCCGGCCACCGGCTCCGCGCGCAGCAGCGCCTGGCTCTCCCAGACGAGTGACCAGCGCTGGTAGTAGGCGGCGAAACTGCGGTACGAGCGGACCAGCGGGCCGCTCCTGCCCTCGGGCCGCAGATCGGTGTCGATGAGGAGCGGGGGGTCGATGCTGGGCAGTTGGAGCAGCCGGATCATCTCGTTGGCGAGGGCGAACGCGGCCTCCGCGGCGCGCTGTTCGGAAACGCCCTCGTGGGGCTCGTGGACGAAGATCACGTCGGCGTCGGAGCCATAGCTCAGCTCGTGGCCGCCGAAGCGGCCCATCGCGATGACGGCCAGCCGGGTCGGCGGCTCGTCCTCGCCGCGGGCGGCGACGGCGGCGCTCAGCGCGCCCGCGATGGTGGCGGCGTTGATGTCGGTGAGCGCGTCGCCCACCCGGTCCAGGACCGGTCCTGGTGCCTCGGCGGCGGGGGTGCCCTCGGGCGCGTAGGCGCCGACGATGTCGGCTGCTGCGGTGCGGAACAGCTCGCGGCGGCGCACCCCGCGCGCCGCGGCGACGGCCGCCTCGGGGGTGTCGGCGCGCCGGACGGCGGCCTGAATCTCCTGGTGCAGCGCGGGGCCAGGGCGGGGCCGGAGACCGGCCGGGTCGCCGAGCAGGGCGACGGCCTCGGGGGCGCGCAGCAGCAGGTCGGGGGCGAGGCGGCCGGCGGACAGGACACGGGCCAGATTCTCCGCGGCGGCGCCCTGGTCGCGCAGCAGCCGCAGGTACCAGGGGCTGGTGCCCAGGGCGTCGGAGACCTTGCGGAAGCCGAGGAGGCCGGCGTCGGGGTCGGCCGAGTCGGCGAACCGGTCCAGCAGCACCGGCAGCAGCGTCCGCTGGATGGCCGCCTTGCGGGTGACGCCGGAGGCCAGGGCGGTCAGGTGGCGCAGGGCGGACGCCGGGTCGGCGTAGCCGAGGGCGACGAGGCGCTCGGCGGCGGCGTCCTGGCCGAGCCGGGCCTGGCCGGCCTCCAGGCGGGCGACGGCGTCCAGCAGCGGGCGGTAGAACAGCTTCTCGTGCAGGCGGCGGACGCCCGCGGTGTGCCGGCGCCAGGCGGCGTTGAGCTCCTGGACGGGCTCGCCGGTGAAGCCGAGGGAGCGGCCCAGCCGGCGCAGTTCGGCGTCGTCGGTGGGCATGAGGTGGGTGCGGCGCAGCCGGTGCAACTGAATGCGGTGCTCGGCGGTGCGCAGGAAGCGGTAGGAGGCGTCCAGGGAGGCGGCGTCCTGGCGGCCGACGTAGCCGCCGGCGGCGAGCGCGGCCAGCGCGTCGAGGGTGGTGGAACGGCGCAGCTCGGGGTCGGTGCGGCCGTGCACGAGCTGGAGGAGCTGGACGGCGAACTCGACGTCGCGCAGTCCGCCGGGGCCGAGCTTGAGCTCCCGCTCGGCCTGGGCGGCGGGGAGGGACTGCTCGACGCGGCGGCGCATCTGCTGCACGTCGGGCACGAAGTTCTCCCGCTCGACGGCCTGCCAGACCAGGGGCGCGACGGCGGTGCAGTAGGCGTCGCCCAGGGCCTGGTCGCCGGCGACCGGGCGGGCCTTGAGGAGCGCCTGGAACTCCCAGGTCTTGGCCCAGCGCCGGTAGTACGCGAGGTGACTGCTGAGGGTGCGCACGAGGGGGCCGTTGCGCCCCTCGGGGCGGAGGTTGGCGTCGACGGGCCAGATGGTGCCCTCGGCGGTGGTGTCGGAGCAGACGCGCATCATGCGGCCGGCCAGCCGGGTGGCGGCCTGGAGGGCGGGGCCCTCCTCGACGCCCTCGGCGAGCTCGGCGACGAAGATGACGTCCACGTCGGAGACGTAGTTGAGCTCCCGGCCGCCGCACTTGCCCATGCCGATGACGGCGAGGCGGCACTGCGCGGCGTCCTCGGGGGCCTCGTTCCCGGCGATGCGCAGGGCGGCGCGGAGGGTGGCGGTGGCCAGGTCGGCCAGCTCGGCAGCGGTCTCGGCGAAGCCGGTGGTGCCGGTGATGTCGCGGGCGGCGATGGTCAGCAGGGCGCGGTAGTAGCGCACGCGCAGCGTGTCGGGGTCGGTGGCCGGCGCGAGCGCCGTCTCGAACTCCTCGGTGCCGGGGTGCAAGTCGGCCGTTTCGAACGCGACGAGCGCCTGCCACTCGGCGGGGTGCCGGGCGAGGTGGTCGGCCAGGCCCTCGGAGGCGCCCAGCACGGCGAGCAGCCGGTCGCGCAGCGGCTTGGCGGCCAGCAGGGTGTCCAGCAGTCGGGAACGTTCCCCCTCGGGCTGGGCCTCGGCGAGCCGGACCAGGCCGCGCAGCGCGAGGTCGGGGTCGGCGGTGGCGGCCAGGGCGTCCGCCAGCACGCCGTCGCCGCCGGCCGGCGCGAGCGCCGGCGCGTCCAGCAGCCCGGCGGCGGCGGTGGGGTCGGTGAACCCCCGGCGCAGCAGTTGTCCGTAACGGCTGTCCCTTCGCCCGCCCACCGGCACGGCTGTGGTCCCTTCTGTACGCGATGTCCCGCATAGAGGTTAAGCCTTGCCGGTGCGCGGCAGGACGGGGGGCGCGAGCACACCGCGGGGGCGCGCGGCGATCATCCACCACCCACAGTTACATTCTCGTTGCGCAATGTGCGCATCCGGGGCCCCCGCGCGGCCCACCCCCTAGGTATGGGTACACACACGAAGCTTCGCGCCTTCGCCGCGGCCGCCGCGCTCCTCCTCGCGGTCGCCGGTCCCCTGACCTCCGCCGCCGCGGCCCCACCCGTCACGGCCACCATCGGGACGCCAGGCGCCGAGCCCGCGCCGCTGCTGCGCACCGCCGACCCCATCCCCGGCCAGTACATCGTCACGCTCTCCGAGGACGTCACCCCGGACACCGCGATCGAGCGGGCGGTGCCGGGGGTCGAGCCGCTGTTCACCTACGACTCCGCCCTCAACGGCTTCGCGGCGAAGCTCACGCCGGAGCAGTTGACGGCGGTGCGCGCGCTGCCGGGCGTGACGGCCGTCGAGGAGGACGGCCACGCCACGGCCGAACCGGTGCGGGCGCCCGGCCCGTTGGCCCAGGCCTATAGCTGGGGGCTGGACCGGATCGACCAGTTCTATCTGCCGCTGAACCAGCAGTACAACGTCAACCACACCGGCGCGGGGGCCCGGGTCTTCGTGATCGACAGCGGAATCGACTACGGGCATCCGGAGTTCGGCGGGCGCGCCGTGTTCGGCTTCGACGCGATCGGCGACGGGCGCCACGGCGCCGACTGCGCCGGCCACGGCACCCATGTCGCGGGCACCATCGGCGGCGCGAACTTCGGCGTGGCCCGGCATGCGCTCCTGGTCAGCGTCCGGGTCCTCGGCTGCGACAACCGGGGCTCGTGGTCCGGGATCATCGCCGGCTTCGACTGGGTGGCGGACAACGCCCGGCAGCCCGCCGTGGTCAACGCCTCCCTCGGCGGGGACTTCAACCAGGCCGTCAACGACGCCGTGGACAACCTGGCCGCCCGGGGCGTGCTGCCGGTGGTGGCCGCGGGCAACGAGACACGGGACGCCTGCCAGGTCTCCCCCGCCAGCGCCACCTGGGCGCTGACCGTCGGCGCCACCGACCACAACGACAGGCAGACCGGCTTCAGCAACTACGGCCCCTGCCTCGAGATCTTCGCCCCCGGCCAGGCCATCATGTCGGCCCGGCTCGGCGGCGGCAGCGTCGCGCTGGACGGCACGTCGATGGCCAGCCCCCATGTCGCCGGGGTCGCCGCGCTCTACAAGTCGGCCCACCCGACCGCCGGTCCGTCCGAGGTGGCCAACTGGCTCATCGGCCAGTCCACCAAGAACGTGCTGGCCGTCTCGGCCAACTCCCCCAACCGCCTGCTCTACACCGGCGGTTTCTGACACCGGTTTCCTTGACACCGGGGTCCGGCGGCGTCCCTGCTCAGGGCGCCGCCGGGGCCGGGTGGTGGCGGCTGACCGGGACGACCATCGGGGTGCCGCTGACCGGGTCGGGGACGATGTGGCAGCGCAGCCCGAAGATCTCGGACACGGTCTCCTCGGTGATGACCTCGGCCGGGGCGCCCTCGGCCACGACGCGCCCCGCCTTCATGGCGACGATGTGGTCCGCGTACCGGCACGCCTGGTTCAGGTCGTGCAGCACCATCACCACGGTGCGGCTCTCCTGCCGGTTGAGGTCGGTGACCAGGTCCAGCACGTCGATCTGGTGGGCCAGGTCGAGGTAGGTCGTCGGCTCGTCCAGGAGCAGCACGGGGGTGCCCTGCGCCACGGCCATGGCGATCCAGGCCCGCTGGCGCTGGCCGCCGGAGAGCTCGTCGACCGTCCGGCCGGCGAGGTCGCTCATGCCGGTGGCGGCCAGCGCGGCGTGGACGGCGTCCTCGTCGCCCCGGGACCACTGGCGCCACCACGTCTGATGCGGTGAACGGCCGCGGCTGACCAGGTCGATGACGGTCAGCCCCTCGGGGGCCACGGGGGCCTGCGGCAGGATGCCGAGCCGTTTGGCGAGTTCGCGGGTCGGGATGGTGTGCAGGGCCCGGCCGTCCAGGTGGACGGCGCCGCTCTTCGGGGACAGCAGCCGGGCGAGGGCGCGCAGCAGCGTGGATTTGCCGCAGGCGTTGGCGCCGACGATGGCCGTGATCCGGCCGGGCGGCACGGCCAGGTCCAGGTCCTCGGCCACCAGCCGGTCGCCATAGGCGAGTTGGAGACGGGTCGCCCGCAGCTCGGGCTCGTCGGCCACGGGCGGCGCCCCGGCGGTCTTCGACGTGGTCATGAACGATCAGCCTCCCGAGCCCGCGCGGTTGACGCGGATGAGCAGCCAGAGCAGGAAGGGCGCGCCGAGCACCCCGGTGACGACCCCGACCGGCAGCTCCGTGTCGGGGATCAGTTGCCGGGCCACCAGATCGGCGAACAGGACGACGAGCGCGCCGGCCAGCCCGGAGGCGACGAGCGGCGGCCACGCGGCGCGCACCAGGCGCTGCGCGATCTGGGGCGCGGCCAGCGCGACGAAGGCGATGGGCCCGGCGGCGGCGGTGCCGAACGCGACCAGGCCGACGCCGGTGAGCAGCAGCGCCAGCCGCACGCGCTGCACGGCGGTGCCGAGCGCGGTGGCGACGTCGTCGCCGAGCTGGAGGGTGCGGGCCTGGCGGCTGAGCAGCAGCGCGGCCGGGACGAGCGCGATCATGGCCCACACCAGGGGCGTTATCTGGTCCCAGGTGCGGCCGTTGAGGTTGCCCACCAGCCAGCCGAGGGCGGCCTGCGCCTCGTTCATCCGGCCGCGGGCGGTCAGGTAGTCGGTGAGGCTGGTGCAGATCCAGGCGACGCCGATGCCGACCAGGACGATGCGGTATCCGGTGGTGCCGCGCTTCCACGCCAGCGCGTAGATGAGCAACGCGGTGGCCAGGGCGCCGAGCAGGCCCAGGGTCTGGGTGCCGAGTCCGCTGCCCCAGCCGAGGACGATGCCGCCCACGACGGCGGCGCCGGCGCCCTGGGTGATGCCGATCATGTCGGGGCTGGCCAGCGGGTTGCGGGTCATGGTCTGGAACACCGCGCCGGAGATGCCGAACGCGATGCCGACCAGCAGCCCGGCCAGGGCGCGCGGCATCCGGAACTCGCGTACCACCAGCAGCGTTCCGGGGTCGCCCGAGCCGAACAGGGCGCGTATCACCTCGTCGAGCGGCAGGGACACGTCGCCGATGGCGAGGCTGCCGCAGAAGAGCAGGAAGACGGCGACGGCCAGCACGGCGCAGACGGCGAGCTGCCGGGGCCGCAGGAACCCGGAGACGGGCGGCACGGCCAGCCGGAACGTGCGGGTGGGCGGGGATTCGAGGGTGGCCACGTCATACCTCCGCGAGGCGCTGGCGGCGCACCAGGGCGATGAAGAACGGGCCGCCGAGGAAGGCCACCAGCACCCCGGCCTGAATCTCGACGGGCCGGGCGACGAGCCGCCCGGTGAGGTCCGCGACGAGCATCAGGCAGGGGGCGAGCGCCGCCGAGACGGGCAGCAGCCAGCGGTGGTCGGGGCCGATGCCGGCCCGCTGGGCGAGGACCCGGGCGATGTGCGGCACGACGAGGCCGATGAAGACCACCGGGCCGATGAGCGCGACGGCCGTGCCGGTGAGCAGCGTCACGGCGGCCACGCCCTGGAGCCGGATCAGCCCGGTCCGCCGGCCGAGCGCCGTGGCCATGTCCTCGCCGAGCGCGAGGCTGTTCAGCGCGGGGGTGCAGGCCAGCGCGAGCAGCGCGCCCAGGACGAGGAACGGCAGCACGGTGAGCAGTTGTTCGCCGCGGGTGTCCGCGAGCGACCCGGCGGACCAGAACCGGAAGCGGTTCAGCGTCTCCGGCTTGGTCAGCACGATCGCGCTGGTGAGCGAGGACAGCAGCGCGGTGAGGGCCACCCCGGCGAGGGCCAGCTTCACGGGTGTGATCCCGGAACGCCCCACGCCGCCCAGCACATAGACGCCGACGCTGGCCACCAGCGCGCCGGCGAAGGCGAACCAGATGTAGCCGAACACCGATGCCACGCCGAACGACGCGCTGGCGAGCACGACGCCGAAGGCGGCCCCGGCGCTGACGCCCAGGATGCCGGGGTCGGCGAGCGGATTGCGCGTCAGCGCCTGCATCAGGCCGCCGGACAGGCCGAGCGCCGCGCCGGTGGCGAGGGCGACCAGCGTGCGGGGCACGCGGGCCGACCAGATGATGTTCTCCACCTGCTGGTCGGGGGCGTCGCCGAGGAGCGTGCGCAGCACCTGCCCGGGCGGGATGTCGCGGGCGCCCAGCCCCAGGGAGAGCAGGCAGAGCAGCGCGAGGAGCACCACGAGCGAGAGGACCAGCAGGAGGGGGCGCGCGGCCGGGCCGCCGCCCCGCTCCGTTCCGCCGTTCACGTCAGTCGGCCGGCTGTGCCACGGCGGTCGCCGGGTCGCCGTCCACGGCCGCCTCCAACTGCGGGACGAGCCGGTCGATGACGTAGGGCAGGCTCAGCACGGTGCCGAAGGTGAACGCCGCGCCGTAGTCGGTCGTTTCGCCGACGATGATCTCGCGGCCCTCCTGGGCCACGGCCAGGCCGCCGTAGAGCGGGTCGCCGTGCAGCTCGTCGACGGCGGTCTCCGGGTCGGGGACGAACCACACGGCCACGGACTGGTCGAGCAGGTCGGTGCGTTCCCTGCTGATGTTGGCGCCGAACTCGCCGCCGACCGCCTCGTCGAGGCCCTCGGGCGTCGTCAGGCCCAGGTTGGTGAGCAGCCGGGAGCGCGGGTCCTGCGGGCCGAAGACCCAGTAGCCCTCGTACGGGCTGGCCACGATGCCGGTGGCCTCCTGGAACTCGGCGTGCGCTTCCATCTCCGTCGCGAGCCGGTCCTCGACCTCCGTGACCAGGTCGCGGGCCGCCTCGGGCCGGCCGAGCGCCTGGCCGGTGATGAGGGTCTGCTCCTGCCAGGGGATGCCCCAGTCGACGTACTCCTCGGGGGCGGCGACCACCGGCGCTATCTGGCTGAGGCTCTCGTACTGCTCCTGGGTGAGGCCCGCGTAGAGCGCCAGGATCAGGTCCGGGTTGAGCAGGGTGATCTCCTCCAACTGGGGCCCGGTGCCCGGGTCCTCCAGCATGGTGGGCAGCTCGGCGTCGCCGATCTCCTCCTGGGCCCAGGGGCCGATGGCGGCGTCGTGCAGCCCGAGCCACTCGGTGGTGCCCACGGGCACCTTGCCCAGCGCCAGCACCGCGTCCTGGTCGCTCAGGCCGACGGTCATGATCCGCTGCGGCTCCTCCTCGATGGTGGTGGAGCCGAACCGGTGCTCGATGGTCACCGGGAACGCCCCCGGCTCGGCCTGCGCCTGGTCCCCGGCCCGGCCGCCGGTGCCGTCGCCGTCGTCCGACCCCGAATCGCCGGAGCCGCCGCAGGCGGCGGCGCCGAGGACGAGGACAGCCGCCAGCGTTGCGGTCAGCCGGGAGCGTCTGGTCGTTCGGTACATCAGTTTCTGTCCTTCGTCACGGTGGGGAGGAGGGGGCGGGGGGACGGCGGGCCCGGGTCGGGGGCCGGCCGGGACCGGGACCAGGCGGCCCACAGTTCCGCGTAGGTGCCGCCCGCGGCGCACAGCTCGTCGTGTGTGCCGCTGGCCGAGACCCGGCCGCCGTCCAGGACGACGATCCGGTCGGCGGAGCGGGCCTGGGTGAGCCGGTGGGCGACGATCAGCGCCGTTCTGCCTTCGAGGGCCCGTTCGGCGGCCCGTTCCAGCATCCGGGCGCCGGCGCTGCCCGCCTCGGCGGTGGCCTCGTCGAGCACGGCGATCGGCGGGTCGGCCAACACGAGCCGGGCGAGGGCGAGTTGCTGGGCCTGGGCGGCGGTGAGGCGGTGGCCTCCCGCGCCGACGACGGTGCCGAGGCCCTCGGGCAGCGCCCGGACCCACTCCAGCGCGCCGACCCGGTCCAGGGCACCGGTGAGGTCCGCCTCGGCCGCGCCGGGCCGGGCCAGCAGCAGGTCCTCGGCGAGGGGCCCGGCGAAGACGTGGACCTCCTGGGTGACCAGGCCGACGGCGCCGCCGGTGGTGACCGTTCCGGCGTCCGGCCGGTGGATGCCCGCGATCAGCCGGGCGAGCGTCGTCTTGCCCGCGCCGCTAGCGCCCACCAGCGCGACGTGTTCCCCGGGCCGCAGCGCGAGGTCGATGTCGTGCAGCACCGGGTGCCCGGGGCGGTAGCCGTAACTCAGGCCGGTGACCGTGACCGTGCCGGGGGCGGCGGGGCGCGGGGCGGGGAGTTCGGCTGGGGCCGGCAGGTCGGCGACCCCGATCAGCCGGCCGAGCCCGGCGGTCGCCGACTGGGCGTCGTCCAGCAGCACCAGGGCCGCGTTGACCGGGGTGAACAGGCTGTGGAAGTACAGCGCCGCGGCCGTGGCCGTGCCGATCGTGACGGCGTCCTGGCGGACCAGCACGAAGCCGGTCACCAGCACGGCGACCAGCCCGGTGTACTCGGCCAGGTGCAGCCGGCAGTAGAAGCGCAGCACCAGCCGCACCCCGCGCAGGGACACCGCCATGGCGGTGCCGGACCGTTCCGCGACGTCCGCCACCTGCCGTTCCTGGAGCCGGAACGCGCGCACGGTCGCGGCGCCGCCGATCGTGTCGAGCAACTGCTGCTGCTGGGCGCCCGTCACGACGCGCTGCTCGGCGTAGAGCGGGACGGCGCGGGTGACGTACCAGCGGGCGGTGTGCATCTGGATCGGCACGGCGAGCAGCGCGGCGAGCAGGAAGCGCCAGTCGAGAACGGCGAGCGCCCCCAGGGTGAGCGCGATGGCCAGCAGCGAACGGACCAGCTCGGGCAGGGCCTTGCGAACGGCCTGCGCGACCACCACGACATCGCCGGTGACGCGGGAGGTGAGGTCGCCGGTGCCCGCCCGCTCCACCCGCCGCAGCGGCAGCCGCAGGGCGTGTTCGACGAACCGTTCACGCACGTCGGCCAGCAGCGTCTCGCCGAGCCGGGAGACCAGGGACAGCCCGAGCGCGGTGGTGACGCCCTGCACGACGGCGACGACGGCGAGCAGGATCACGGGCAGGGTCAGCGCCCCGGCGTCGTGGCGTTCGGCGATGAGGTCGACGATGCGCCCGAGCAGCGGCTGGACGAGCAGTCCCACGGCGGTCGCGACGGCCATCGTGCCGAACGCGCCCATCGCGAGCCCCCGGTGCGCGCCGAGCAGCGCGCGGACGGCGGCGCGCACCCGGGCGGCCGTCGCCACGGGCAGCAGGTCCGCGTCGGATCTGCCGTCTCTCATGTCAGCACCGCCGCCCGGTAGGCGGGGTGCCGCTCGGCGAGAACGGCGTGCGGCGCGGCGTCCACCACCCGGCCGTCGTCCACCAGGACCACGCGGTCGGCGACGGCCAGCAGCGCGGGGCTGGTGGTGACCAGCACGGTGGTGCGGTCCGGCCGCGCCGTTCGCAGCCGCCGCAGGCCGGCCGCGACCCGCGCCTCGGTCACGGCGTCCACCGCCGTTGTCGGGTCGTGCAGCACCAGGACCGGCGGATCCGCGGCGAGGGCGCGGGCCAGCGCGACGCGCTGGCGCTGGCCGCCGGAGAGGGCGCGGCCCCGTTCGCCGACGGGCGTCCCGGCGCCCTCGGGCAGCGAGCGCACCACGTCGTCGGCCGCGGCGGCGGTCAGGGCGGCCGTCAGGTCACCGCCGTCGGGGGCGCCGGCGGCCACGTTCTCGGCGACGGTGCCCGCGAACAGGTCCGCGTCATGGGCGGCGACGAGCACGGCCGTGCGGTACTCGGCCGGGTCGAGGTCGTTGACGGGCACGCCGTCGAGTTCGACCGACCCGGCGGCCGACTCGGTCTCGCGGGTCAGGAGGTCCAACAGGCGCGTGGCGTGGGCCGGTTCGGTGACGGCGACGCCGAGGATCTCGCCGGGCGCGGCCTCCAGGTCGCTCCCGGCGGAGCCGCCGAGGTCCACGCCGCTCAGCCGGAGCCGGCCGGCGACCGGCCGGGACAGCTCGCGCCCGGCGGCGGTCACGGCGGCGGGGGCGTCGAGCACCGCGGCGACGCGGGCGGCGGAGGCCCGGCCCTGGGCGAGTTCGGCGCTGACCCAGGAGAGGGTGGCCAGCGGCCCGAGCAGGAAGAGGGCCAGGCCCACGGCGGACACCAACTGGCCCAGGCTGATGGAGCCCCCGGCGGCGAGCCGCCCGCCCACCAGCGCGACCGCGGCGATGAACAGGCCGGTGAGGCCGGTCGTCATGCCACTCTGCCAGGCCTCGGCGCGGGCGGCGCGCAGCGTGGCGGTGAGCGAGGCGCGGCTGACGCGCCGGTAACGGGCGACCGCGGCGGGCACGGCGCCCAGCCCCTTGAGGATCCGCAGCCCGGTCACGAGGTCGGCGGCGACGCCCGAGGCGTGGGCGGCGCGCTCCTGTTCGGTGGTGCTGCGGTGCTCCAGCGGCTTGCTCAGCAGGTGCGTCAGCCAGAGCAGCAAGGGCGTGCCCAGCAGCACCAGCAGCCCGAGTTCGGTGGAGACCCGCAGCAGCGCCACGGCGCCGGTCAGCAGTCCGGCGAGCGCGGCGATGCCGAGCATCAGGGCCATGGCGAACGAGCCGACGCGCCGGGTGTCCTCCGCGGCGATGCTGGTGAGCGCGCCGGGCAGGTGCCCTCGTTCGGTACCGCCGCCGGGGTGGACGACACGGCGGACGAGTCCCAACCGCAGGTCGTGCGCGGCCCGTTCGGCGGCGCGCTCCCCGACGCGGGCGGCGAACCGGAAGCAGGTGGAGAGCCCCAGGTAGACCAGGGCGAGCACGGCGAGCCAGAACACCAGCCCGCCGGTGTCGTCCCCGGCCACCGCGCGGTCGATCACCACGCCGATCAGCACCGGGACGAGCGCCTCGCCGACCTGGTGTCCGGCGCCCAGCAGCGCGCCGATACCCATGCCGCGCCACTGCGCGGCGATGGCCGACCGCAGGACGTGGCCGCCCGAGGGCCCGTCAGTTCTCACCACGCCTCCGACCCGCCCGACATCAACTTAGGTGAGGCTACCCTAATGATTGCGCCGGGGGTGCGGACCGGTGCCGGCATGATGTGCCGACACCCGTGGCCACTTACAGCACAGGAAGGTTTTTCCGCAGCTCGAAGGCGGTGACCTCGGAGCGGTACTCCTCCCACTCCTGCCGCTTGTTGCGCAGGAAGAAGTCGAAGACATGCTCGCCCAGCGTCTCCGCGACCAGCTCGCTGCGCTGCATCAACTGGATCGCCTCGCCCAGGTTCTGCGGCAGCGGCTCGATGCCCAGCGCGCGGCGCTCCGAGTCGGTGAGCGCCCACACGTCGTCCTCGGCTCCGGGCGGCAGCTCGTAGCCCTCCTCAACTCCCTTGAGACCGGCGGCCAGCAGCACGGCGTAGGCGAGGTAGGGGTTGGCGCCGGAGTCCAGGGAGCGGACCTCGATGCGGGTGGAGCCGGTCTTGCCCGGCTTGTACATCGGGACCCGGATCAGCGCCGAACGGTTGTTGTGGCCCCAGCAGATGTACGAGGGCGCCTCGCCGCCGGCGCCGGCCGTGCGCTGGGTGCCGCCCCAGATGCGCTTGTAGGAGTTCACCCACTGGTTGGTGACGGCCGAGATCTCCCCGGCGTGCCGCAGGAGTCCGGCGATGAACGAGCGGCCGATCTTGGAGAGCTGGTACTCGGCGCCGGTCTCGTGGAAGGCGTTGCGGTCGCCCTCGAAGAGGGACAGGTGGGTGTGCATCCCGGACCCGGGGTATTCGGAGAACGGCTTGGGCATGAACGTGGCCTGCACGCCCTGCTCCAGCGCGACCTGCTTCATCACCAGCCGGAACGTCATGATGTTGTCCGCGGTGGACAGCGCGTCCGCGTACCGCAGGTCGATCTCCTGCTGGCCCGGGGCGCCCTCGTGGTGGGAGAACTCCACGGAGATGCCCATCGACTCCAGCATGGTGATGGCCTGCCGCCGGAAGTCCATGCCGATGTTCTGCGGGGTGTGGTCGAAGTAGCCCGAGGTGTCCGCCGGGGTGGGGCGGGAGCCGTCCACCGGCTTGTCGTTGAGCAGGAAGAACTCGATCTCGGGGTGGGTGTAGAAGGTGAAGCCGAGGTCCGAGCTCTTGGCCAGGGCGCGCTTGAGGACATAGCGCGGGTCGGCGTAGGAGGGCGAGCCGTCCGGCATCAGGATGTCGCAGAACATCCGGGCCGTGCCCGGCGACTCCGCGCGCCACGGCAGGATCTGAAACGTGCTGGGCGCGGGCTTGGCGATCATGTCGGACTCGTGGACCCGGGCGAACCCCTCGATGGCGGAGCCGTCGAAGCCGATCCCCTCCTCGAACGCCTGCTCAAGCTCGGCGGGAGCGACCGCGACGGACTTGAGGAAGCCGAGCACATCGGTGAACCACAGCCGCACAAAACGGATGTCCCGCTCCTCCAGCGTGCGGAGCACGAACTCCTGCTGCTTCTCCATTTCCACCCATCCTCGCTGGTCAGACGGCTCTGTCCCGGGCCGCGGGGTCCTTGGGGCTCCTGAGCATCCCATCACAGGATTTCCGCGGCGTTGCGCATGCGCGACCGGGACGGCCCGGCTCCATTGTGGAACACCGCGGCGGAAGAAGCCGACACCACCTTTGGCCACACATCTACGGGGCGAATTTCACCGGCGGGGCCCGGACAAACCCCAGCTCAGCGACGTTTCCGCCGACAGCGTACGGTCCACCGCCGCCGCCCGCCCCGCTCGTTCGGGGGAGGTTTGCCCAACGGCCTGCGCCGGGGCCCGCGCGCCCTCTACTCTCCCGAGTCACACAGCGAGTTGTGGCCGCTACGACCGGTTGCCACCGTGCCCGCCGAGGCCAGTGAGGATGCCCATGGTGCACGCCGATGCTTTACACGCCCCTGGCCGCTCCGGCACGACGGGCAGATGGCTCGCCGCCCCCGCCCTGGTGGCGGCCGGCGCGGTCGCCGCCGCGTTCCTGGCCGGGGGCGACGCGTGGCCGGCCGTGCTGGGCACCGGAGCCGTCGCCGCGCTGGCCGTGCTCGCCCTGGCGGGCGAGACCGCGCGGCGGGGGCGGGTCATCGAGGCGCTGCGCGAGCAGGCGGAACAGCAGGCCGACGACACCGCCGTCCTCGTCTACGAGCTGATGCCGCCGCTGCTGGACCAGCTCAAGCGGGGCGTGGTGGAGGACCACGTCGTGCCGCGGCTGGCGCCGGGCCCCGCCTCGGACGTGCGGATCCACGCGGCGCACGAGACGCTGGTCTTCGCGATCGTCGACATGATGCGGGAGAAGGAGTTCCAGCGGGACTCCGGCAAGCGGGCCATCGTGAACGTCGCCAACCGCATCCAGTCCGAGATCCACCGCCTTCAACAGCACATCCGTTCCATGCAGTTCCGGCACGACACCCCGAAGATGCTCGGCGATCTGATGGTGGTGGAGCACGGCATCAACGTGGCCGGCCGGTTCGCCACCGCGCTGGCCGTCCTCGGCGGCGGCGTGCCGCTGCGCCGCTGGCGGGTGCCGATCACGCTCTACGACGTGATGCGCGCGGGCTCCGGCCCAATCGCCGAGTACACCCGGGTCACCCAGCACCATGTCGTCGAGACGGCGGTGGTCGGCGAGGCGGCCGAGTCGCTGATCCTGGTGATGGCCGAGCTGCTGGACAACGCCACCCGCTACTCGCCGCCCACCACCAAGGTGGTGATGAACGCCCAGGAGGTGTCCGGCGGCATCGAGGTGTCCATCGAGGACTGCGGCTCCGGCCTGACCGACGAGACGCAGCGCCGCGCCGAGTTCCTCCTGCGCCAGGGCGTGGACGGCATCGACCTGGAGGACCTGGGCGAGACGGCCCGGATCGGGCTGCGGGTCGCCGGCATCCTGGCCAGCCACTACGGCGCGCGGATCTCGCTGCGCCCGTCCACGGGCGCCGGCGTGCGCGCGGTGGTGTACCTCCCGGACGAGCTGTTCACCGCCGTGCCCCCGCCCTCCTACCCGACCTACGCGAAGCCGAGCCCGTTCGTGCCCCGCCCGCCGCGGCCGGCGGACGACGAGGAGACGCCCGTCTACGAGCGGGCCGCCAACGGGCTGCCGCAGCGCCGCAGCAGGCGCGAGCCGGACACGGCCCCCGCCGGGCAGGGCGCGGTCGCGCGCCGGGAGGCGCCCGAGGAGTCGGGGCGCCGGCCGCCCGGCCTGTGGGTGGACGCGTTCTTCGCGGGGCTGCGGGCCGAGCCGAGCGAGTGGCCGCCCACCGCCACCGACCCACCCGCCGGCGATCAGTCGCGCAACGAGTGAAGTTGTTCCAGCAGGCGGGCGGAGATTCCGGAAGATGAATGAGAAGCAGGTGACCCAGCGGCGGGTGTCCGGTCTGGACTGGATGCTCCGGGACCTGGCGGCCACCGTTCCGTGCGTCCAGCACATCGTCGTGCTGTCCTCGGACGGGCTGTGCATCGCGCAGCACGGCGACCGGCGGGACAGCTCGGAGCGGCTGGCCGCCGCCGCGTCCGGCGTGAAGAGCCTGGCGCAGTCGATCGCCGGTGAGTTCGCCCGGCGGCCCGAGCCGGACGAGGGCGAGATCCGGATGGTGCTGATGGAGCTGAACGGCGGCTTCTTCTATCTCATGTCGGCCGGCGCGAGGTCCTATCTCGCCGTCACCACGACCGACGAGGTCGATCCGGGCATGGTGGGCAACCGGATGCGCGATCTGGTGCAGCGCATCGGCGACCACCTGTCCACCGGCGCCAGGACCCCCGAGCAGGCCGCGCCGTGACAGCGACCGGCCGGGACGAGGACGGGAAGTCCGTTCCCCTCTATGTCGTCACCGGCGGGCACGCCGACCGGGCGGGGGCGCGGCGGCGGTCCCTCGCGCTGGACCTGGTCACCCTCGTGGTGGCCAACTCCGGGCCCGGGCCGGGCATGCCGCCGGAGCGGGCGGCGCTGCTGCGCGTCTGCCGGCGCCCGCTGTCGGTGGCCGAGATATCCGCCCATCTCGGCCTGCCGTTCAGCGCGGTCGTCGTCCTCCTCCTGGACCTGTACTCCGACGGACATGTGGAGATCAAGGAGTCACGCACCGAGCAGCGGCGGACCGCAGCGGATCCCGACCTCGCGACCCTGAAGGCGTTGATCGATGGGCTACAACGACTCTGAGTTCCCCGGTGGGCCCCGGGCGGCGGATCTGCTGCCCGACTCGGCCGAGAGATCGGTGAAGGTGGTGATCGCCGGCGGATTCGGCGTCGGCAAGACGACGATGGTCGGCTCCGTCAGCGAGATCCGCCCGCTGACCACCGAGGAGACCATGACCTCGGCCGGGGTCGGCGTGGACGACCTGGCCGGGGTGGAGTGCAAGTCCGAGACGACCGTGGCCATGGACTTCGGCCGGATCACGTTCGACGAGCGGCTGGTGCTGTACCTGTTCGGGACGCCGGGGCAGCAGCGGTTCTGGTTCCTGTGGAACGGCCTGCTGGAGGGGGCGCTGGGCGCGGTGGTGCTGGTGGACACCCGCCGACTGGAGGACGGCTTCCTGCCCATGGACCGGCTGGAGGAGAGCGGCGTGCCGTTCGTCGTCGCCGTCAACAACTTCCCCGACGCCCCGCTCCACCCGGCCGGTGAGCTGCGCGCCGCGCTGGACCTGCCCGACCACGTGCCGGTGGTCGGCTGCGACGCCCGCAAGCTCGACTCCAGCCGCGACGTGCTGCTGACGCTGCTGCGCTACCTCTACGCCACCGCCACCTCTTCCGCGAAGCCCCCGGAGGCCCCGTGACCGAGCCCTCGCCCGACCCGTCCCGCACCGAGCCGACGGCCGGGAAGTCCCCGGCCGAATCGACCGCCGAGAAGCCGCCGGCCACGTGTCCCGCCGCGCTGGGCCCCGGCGATGTGCAGCGGCTGTACGGCCCGGCCGCCGCGGCCGATCCCGCCACGCTCTACGAGCGGCTGCGCACCCGGCACGGCGCGGTCGCCCCCGTGCTGCTGGAGGGCGATGTGCCGGCCTGGCTGATCCTGGGCTACCACGAGATCCTTCAAGTGACGCGCAGCCCACGGCGGTTCAGCCGGGACGGGCGCAACTGGGCGGAGTTCCGCGAGGGCCGCGTCGGCACCGACTCGCCCATCGCGCCGGTGCTGCTGTGGGGCCCGGACTGCACGCACCAGGACGGGCAGGTGCACCAGCGGCTGCGCGGCGCGGTGAACGAGAGCCTTCAGCGCTTCGACCGGCGCGGCCTGCGCCGGCTGGTCCAGCGCAGCGCCCACCGGCTGATCGACGGCTTCGTGGAGCAGGGGCGGGCGGAGATCCTGTCCCAGTACGCGCAGCAGTTGCCGATGCTGACGCTGACGCAGGTGCTGGGGCTGCCCGAGGCGGAGGGGCCCCGGCTGGTGACGGCCAGCCGTCAGCTTCTGATCGGCACCGAGAAGGCGGTCGACGCCGACCGTTACATCCAGCGCGTGCTGCACCGGCTGGTGGAGCGCAAGCACGCGGCGCCCGGCCACGACCTGGCGTCCTGGCTGATCGCGCACCCGGGCGACCTGTCCGACGACGAGGTGAAGCACCATCTGCGGCTGGTGCTGGTCGCGGCGAACGAGACCACCACCAACCTCATCGTGAACACCCTGCGGATGGTGTTCGCCCACCCGCGTTTCCAGGGCTCGCTGCACGGCGGGCGGATGACGCTGCCCGCCGCCGTGGAGCAGGTGCTGTGGGACGAGCCGCCGATCTCGGTGTGCCCGGGCGGGTTCGCCCTGCACGACGTGGAGCTGGGCGGCCAGAGCATCAGGAAGGGCGACGTCTTACTCCTGGGCCTGGCCGCGGGCAACGCCGACCCCGGGATCCGCCCGGCGCCCGGCGCGCTGATGCACGGGAACCGCTCGCACCTGGCCTTCACCAGCGGCCCGCACGAGTGCCCGGGCCAGGACATCGGCCGGGCCATCACGGTGACCGCGATCGAGGTGCTGCTGGCCCGGCTGCCGGACATCCGGCTCACGGTCGAGCCGGCGGAGCTGAGCTGGTCCGCGTCCACCTGGTCGCGTCATCTGGACGCGCTGCCGGTCGCGTTCACCCCCCGCCGGCCGGCGCCCGCCGAGCAGGAGCCGGCCGCCCGGGACCGCCCGGCGGCCCCGGCCGCGTCACACGCCCCCGCCACCGCGGCGGCCGGGGCCGGCCCGGCTACCGGACGGGTGCGGGGCTGGCGGGCGGCGCTGGACTGGCTGCTCGGCCGGTGAGCCGGACGGGCCGGGGCACCGCCGGGCCGGGCGTGCCGTCCGGGGTGTAACGCGCCGAGGCCGTGCCCCACCACTCGTTGGCGGCCATCCAGGCGCGCAGCCCGTCCGCGTACCGCTCCACCGCCGCCGCGCCCCGGGCGTTCAGCCGCCAGTGGACGCACAGCGCGGGGAGCCGCGCGGCCACCGTCTGGAACAGCGCCACCCGCGCGGCGACCAGGCCGACGACCTGCGCGGTGGCCTCCGCCCGCGAACAGCTTCGCGCGCGCTGCCGGATGAGCAGCAGATTGTGCGGGTCGTCCTGGGCCTCCTCGCGTTCCACCGAGTGCACGTCGTTGCAGAGGAAGATCACATCGCCGGCGCAGCGGGTGAGGGTCTGGAGCTCGCGGCTCCAGTACGCGCCGGGCGGGATCTCGAAGTGGCCGGCGCGTTCGATGAGATCGAAGCAGGGCGCGGTGCCCACGGCCTGCCGCCGCAGCGCGACGTAGGCGTCCTCCGCCAGCCGGGTGCCGAGGTGCCTGTTCTGCGCCTCCTGGAGATAGGCGAGGAAGAACCGCGTCAGGTGACCGGCCGCGCGCTGCCGCCAGGACGGCGACATCCCGGCCGCGCTGCGCCGCCACAGGTCGGCGTAGGCGCGGGTGAGGGGCAGGTCCAGCCGGGGCGGGGCGCCGGGCGCGCGGTAGGGGATGGCGGCGAGCTCGGTGGCCAGCCGCGCCGCCCGTTCGGGCTGCCGGTCCAGCGGCCCGTCGAACTGGTCGTCCAGCGGGAAGCCCAGGCAGACGGCGTCCGTCACCAGGTGCAGGTCGTCACCTGTGGCCTCGGGGTAGGCGGACGCCGCCAGGTCGGTCAGCCGCCAGTCCAGATAACGGCGCAGCACGCCCGGCTCGTTGACCAGCCCGTGCGCCCGCATCCAGGCGATGTGGCGCTTCCGGGCCCGGTCGCACCCGGCGCCCCGGCGGGCGGCGAAGGGCAGCGCGAAGCGGACGTCCTGCGGCATGTCACCCCTTCCGGCGGGACCCTCGGTGACGTGGAGTAGCTCTGCCCTCACGCGCTCCCGGGCAACCGCGCTTTGCCACATCCTGGCCGAATATGCGGACTGCGTTTCGGATTGCCCCCGCTCACGGGCGTGTGTCCGCCCGGACAACGACCGGAACGCGCCGCCCAACGACCCATAATGTCAATCGGACGATTAGACTCGGTCGCGTGCCACAACTACGTATCGCCCTGAACCAGATCGACTCCACCGTCGGTGATCTGACCGGCAACGCGGAAGCCGTGCTGCGCTGGACGCGGCACAGCGTGGACCGCGGCGCGCACCTGGTGGCGTTCCCCGAGATGATGCTGACCGGCTACCCGGTCGAGGACCTGGCGCTGCGCGCGTCCTTCGTCTCGGCCAGCCGCCGCGCCCTGGGCGAGCTGGCCACTCGCCTGAACGAGTCAGGGCTCGGCGAGGTACCGGTCGTCGTCGGCTATCTGGACCGGTCCGAGGACGAGATCCGGGAGAACGTGGGCCAGCCGGCCGGCGCCCCGCGGAACGCCGGCGCCGTGCTGCACCGCGGCCAGGTGGCGCTGACGTTCGCCAAGCACCACCTGCCGAACTACGGGGTGTTCGACGAGTTCCGCTACTTCGTGCGGGGCGACACCCTGCCCGTGGTGCGCGTCCACGGCGTCGATGTGGCGCTGGCCATCTGCGAGGACCTGTGGCAGGAGGGCGGCCGGGTGCCGGCGGCCCGCGCGGCCGGGGCCGGGCTGCTGCTGACCATCAACGCCTCGCCGTACGAGGTGCACAAGCACGACACGCGGCTGGAGCTGGTGCGCAAGCGGGCGCAGGAGGCCGGCTGCGCGGTGGCGTATCTGGCCATGGTCGGCGGCCAGGACGAACTGGTCTTCGACGGTGACACGATCGTGGTGGACCACGACGGCTCGGTCATCGCCCGCGCTCCGCAGTTCGCCGAGGAGTGCCTGCTGCTGGACCTCGACCTGCCGGCCGCCGCGCCGACACCGCCCTCGGGCCGGGTGCAGGACGGGCTGGAGATCGACCATGTGACGCTGTCGGCCGACCCGCTCCCCCGCTACGAGCCGCGCCACCTGGGCGGCGAGGCGGCGCTGCTGGACGACACCGAGGTGGTGTACCAGGCGCTGGTCACCGGCGTGCGGGCGTATGTGAACAAGAACGGCTTCCGTTCGGTCCTGATCGGGCTGTCCGGCGGCATCGACTCCGCGCTGACCGCCACGATCGCCTGCGACGCGCTGGGCGCCGAGCACGTGTACGGCCTCTCGATGCCCTCGCGGTACTCCTCGGAGCACTCGCGCAGCGACGCGGCCGAGCTGGCGCGCCGCACCGGACTGAACCTGCGGACGGTTCCGGTGGGCGGGATGTTCGACGCGTATATGTCGGCGGTGGAGCTGACCGGGCTGGCCGAGGAGAACCTTCAGTCCCGGCTGCGCGGCACGCTGCTGATGGCCGTGTCCAACCAGGAGGGCCACATCGTGCTGGCCCCGGGCAACAAGAGCGAGCTGGCCGTCGGTTACTCCACGCTCTACGGCGACTCGGTGGGCGCCTACGCGCCGATCAAGGACCTGTACAAGACGGGCGTCTACCGGCTGGCCAGGTGGCGCAACGAGGCGGCGGCCCGGCGCGGCGAGACCCCGCCCATCCCGGAGAACTCGATCGCCAAGCCGCCGAGCGCGGAGCTGCGGCCGGGCCAGGTGGACACCGACTCGCTGCCGGACTACGACGTGCTGGACCGGGTGCTGGAGCTGTATGTGGACCAGGACAGGGGCCGGGCGGAGCTGATCACCGCCGGTTTCCCGTCCGAGCTGGTCACGCGGGTGCTGCGGATGGTGGACACCGCCGAGTACAAGCGCCGCCAGTACCCGCCGGGCACCAAGATCTCGCCCAAGGGCTTCGGCAAGGACCGCCGGCTGCCGATCACGAACCGCTGGCGGGAGGAGCCGGGCGCGGCTCCCACTAAAGACCCGGAGCGCCCCACACCGGGAACCAGCGCGTGAGGTCCTCCTCCAGGCGCAGGTCGTCGCCCAGCAGGGCGCGGACCTGGAGCTCCAGTCCGTTGTCGCGGCGCTCGGTGGCGCCGGGCAGCGGCGCGAAGGGGTAGAACGTGCCCCGCTTGTACAGGTAGACCAGCGCCAGCGGGCGCGGCCGGCCGGGCTCCCCGTCCGCCGGCCGCGCCTCGAAGCAGGTGAGCGAGCACAGGAGTTGGGGGCCGAAGCCGGCGTCGCGCAGCGAGGTGTTCACCGCGTGCAGATCGTTGACCAGGCCGGTGAGGTCGTCCGCGCCGTGCCGGGCCAGCAGCCAGGTGTAGCCGTAGGAGTCCTGGCTGAACTCCACGGGGATGCCGCCGGTGGCCGTGTCCGCGTCCAGCAGCTCCCGCACCTCCTGCCGCACACGGTCGAACGCGCCGCCCTCCACGCTGGCGAAGCACACCGAGCCCAGCCCGGTGGGCGTGAATCCGGCGCCCGCCTCCAGCGTGACGGCGGCCGACGGCACGGCGAAGAGCTGGTCGAGGTCGGGCGGCGCCGGCTTGCGGCGGCCGAGGATGGCGTCGAGGAAGCCCATCGCGCCCGTCACCTCCCGAGCTGGCCGGACAGCTTCGCCAGCCGGTCCAGGCGCTGCTCCAGCGTGGGGTGCGAGGACAGCAGCCGGCTCAGGCTGGCGCCGGACGACAGCGCGGGGGCGAAGAAGAACGCGTTGAACGGCTCGGCCTGCCGCAGGTCGCGGGTGGGGATGCGGGCCATCTGCCCGGAGACCTTGGTCAGCGCCGAGGCCAGCGCGGAGGGCCGGCCGGTGAGCAGCGCCCCGGCGCGGTCCGCGGACAGCTCGCGGTAGCGGGACAGCAGCCGGGTGAGCAGGAAGCTGATCACGTACACCAGGGCGCTGATCAGCGGGATGAGCAGCAGGAAGATGTTCTGGTTGTTGCGCCCGCCGCGGCCGAAGAGGCCGGTCCACAGGGCCATCCGGGTGATGAGCCCGGCGAGCACGCCGAGGAACGCGGCGATGGTCATCACGGCCACGTCCCGGTGCGCGACGTGCGACAGCTCGTGCGCCAGGACGCCCTCCAGCTCGTCGGGCTCCAGCCGGCGCAGCAGCCCGGTGGTGGCGCAGACCAGCGACTTCCGCTGGCTGCGGCCGGTGGCGAACGCGTTGGGCACGTCGGTGTCGGCGATCGCGACCCTGGGCTTGGGCATGTCGGCCAGCGCGCACAGCCGGTCCACGGCGCCGTGCAGCTCGGGCGCCTGCTCGGGGGTGACCTCGCGGGCGCCCATGCTGAACGCGGCGATCCGGTCGCTGAACCAGAACTGCGCGGCGAACAGGCCGCCCACCATGACCACGATCAGCGGCCACGCCTTGCCGAACGCGGCGATCAGCACCCCGGTGAAGACCACGTAGAGCAGCCCGATCAGGAACATGGTCAGCACCATGCGGTTCGTCAGCCCCCGGTCGGGGACGTATCGGGTCTTCGCCATGTCTTCCTCCCGTTCCCCCGCGAGCTGCCCCTCCCCTCAAAAGTAGATCAGCCCAGGGCAAAAGGGAGAACGGGAGCGAACGGGGTCAGAGATCCACGCGGGCGGCCACCGGCAGGTGGTCGCTGCCGGTCGCGGGCAGCGTCCAGGAGGAGACCGGCTCCAGGTCGCGGACCAGGATCTGGTCGATCCGGGCCATCGGGAAGCCGGCCGGCCAACTGAAGCCGAAGCCGGCGCCGGCCGCGCCCTGGGTGGAGCGCAACTGGGAGGTGAGCGGGGCCAGCGCGCCGTCGTTCATGGTGCCGTTCAGATCGCCCGCCAGCACGGTGCGGGGCAGCGGCTCGGCCGCGATGGCCCGGCCCAGCAGGTCGGCGGCGTCGTCCCGCTGCTCGGCGGTGAAGCCGGCCCGGAACTGCACCCGGACCGAGGGCAGGTGCGCGACGTACGCGGCGATCTCGCCGCCCGGCGCGCTGACGGTGGTGCGCATCGCCCGGGTCCAGCCCATGCCGATGTCCACGGGGCTGGTCTGGCTGAGCGGGTAGCGGCTCCACAGCCCGACGGTGCCCTGCACGCTGTGGAACGGGTGGCTGGCGGCCATCTCCTCCTCGTAGGTGGGGAGCCGGTCGGCGGGCAGCTCCTGGAGGGCGATGAGGTCGGCGCCGGACTCGGCGAGCTGCCGGGCGGTGGCGGCGGGGTCCTCGTTCGCGGCGTCCACGTTGTGGCTGACGACCATCAGCGCGCCGCCGTCGCCGGACTTGTCCAGCAGCAGTCCGCCGAAGAGGTTGAGCCACACCAACGCCGGCAGCACCACGGCGATCACGGCCGTCGCCGAGCGGCGCAGCACCGCGCAGCCGGCCAGCACCGGGATGGCCAGGCCCAGCCACGGCAGGAAGGTCTGGGTGAGGCTGCCCAGGTTCCCGATCTGGTTGGGGATCTTGGAATGCAGCAGCATGATCAGCGCCAGCAGCAGGGCCAGGCCGCCCACGATCCAGCCGCGCCGCCAGCGGCCGACGCGGTCCCGCCAGCGCGGCTTGGCACCACCACCGCCCCCGGCGGCTCCGGCGCCGTCGTCGGCGCCCTCGTCCGGTCGGGTTTCCGGGGTGTACAAACGTGCCATCCGCTGCCCTCGCTGACGTCGCGCTCCGCCTCGGGAACCCCTCTGCGAGCCCCGGATACGTGTGATCTCAAGACGGTCACGACGGTGCGCGGGGTTCCGTTATACCAGCACCCTCTTTTCGTCCGCCCGGCGTCGGTGCGACCATGGAAGGCGATCCGGGGACGCCGATACGGCGCTTCGAGACGACGAACAGGAGCAGCGCGATGACCAGCGCGATGACACAGCACACGCCTGCCCGGCCGGGGCTCTACGGCGGCAAGAGCAGCCGCCGGATCACCGTCCGGGACATAGGAGCGGCCAAGCGGCGCGGCGAGAAGTGGCCGATGCTGACCGCCTACGACGCGATGACCGCCTCCGTCTTCGACGAGGCCGGCATCCCGGTGATGCTGGTGGGTGACTCCATGGGGAATGCCCACCTGGGGTACGAGAGCACCGTGCCCGTCACCCTGGAACAGATGACCATGCTGGCCGCGGCGGTGGTGCGGGGCACCAAGCGGGCGCTGATCGTCGGCGATCTGCCGTTCGGGTCCTATCAGGAGGGCCCGGTGCAGGCGCTGCGCAGCGCGACGCACCTGGTCAAGGAGGCCGGCGTCGGCGCGGTGAAGCTGGAGGGCGGCGAGCGCTCGGCGGACCAGATCCGGCTGCTGGTGGATTCCGGCATTCCGGTGATGGCGCACGTGGGCCTGACCCCCCAGTCGGTGAACGCGTACGGCGGGCACCCGGTGCAGGGCCGCGGCGAGGAGGCGGCGCAGCAGCTTCTGCGGGACGCCAAGGCGGTGCAGGACGCGGGCGCCTTCGCGGTGGTGCTGGAGCTGGTGACGGCCGAGCTCTCCGCCGAGGTCACGCGCAGCCTGCACATCCCGACGGTCGGCATCGGCTCGGGCGCGGAGTGCGACGCCCAGGTGCTGGTGTGGACGGACATGGCCGGGATGACCGACTGGCCCGGCGGCCGGACCCCGCGGTTCGTCAAGCAGTACGGGCGGCTGCGGGAGGCGCTGGGCGAGGCGGCCCGGGCGTTCGCCGACGACGTCGTCGGCGGGACGTACCCGGCGGAGGAGCACAGCTTCCACTGATCCGTGGCGGTGCGGCCCGTTTGTCGGTGACTTGTCGGTGGGCTGTCGGTGACGGCTGACAGCCTGGCGGCATGACGCGACACAACTCCACCGACCCCGGCCGCACCGCCGTGGAAGTCCGGGAGCTGGTCAGACACTTCGGCGACACCAGGGCCGTCGACGGCATCGATCTCGATGTCCGCGAGGGCACCGTGATGGGCGTGCTCGGGCGGCATGCGCCGCCGGCTGGATCTGGCCGCCGCCATGATCGGCGACCCGAAGGTGCTGTATCTGGACGAGCCGACCACGGGCCTGGACCCGCGCTCGCGCAACGAGGTGTGGGACGAGGTCAAGCGGATCGTCGCCGGCGGCAAGGAGGAGACCGAACAACTGGCGAGCGAGCTGACGGTGATCGACCACGGGCGGATCATCGCCGAGGGCACGATCGCCGAGCTCAAGGCGCGCGTCGGCGGGCGCACGCTGACGATCCGCCCGGCGGACGCCGGGCAGTTGGGCGCGATGGCCGCGCGGCTTCGGCATCGCGGACATCTCGGCGCATCTGCCCAGCCTGGACACGGACACCGGCAAGGAGCTTCAGGAGGCCGCCGCATGAGCACGACCGTCGCCAACGACCCGGCCGCGCTGGAGGATCCGCGGATCGGGCTGCGTTCGAACCTGTGGCACATCGGCGCGCTGGTGCGGCGCAACGCGATGCAGATCCGGCAGGGCCTCAGGACGCCTATGTCAACTGCGTGGTGCCCGGCCTGATGGCGATGCTGGGGCTCAACATCGCGATGGCGGTGGGCACCGGCGTGAACGAGGACTTCGGCAAGGGCGTGATGGACCGTTTCCGGTCGATGCCGATCGCCCGGTCCTCGGTGCTGGTGGCCCAGGTCGTGGTGGAGATCGGCCGGCTGCTGGTGGCGTTCGTGGTGCTGCTGGTCGGCTTCCTGGTGGGCCTGACGCTGGACTCCGCCCGGGCGATCCAGGGGTTCGCGATGATGACGCTGCTGCCGCTGCGGTTCGCCTCGTCGATCTTCGTGCCGACGGACACCCATGCCGGGCTGGCTGGAGTCGTTCGCCGACGCCAACCCGCTGTCCGCGCTGGCCTCCGTGCTGCGGTCCATCGGCATCACGGCGGTCACCGCGCCGCTGGCCGTGGCCCGCTTCCGCTCGAAGACGGCCTGAGACCCCGGCCGACCGGGCTCGGACAGGACAGGGCCTAAGCGGTCGGCCGGGCCTTGGCCTTCCGGTGGTAGTACCAGGCCATGTTGGACGACAGGCCGGCCAGCAGCACCCAGACGACGCCCAGCCAGTTCCCCTCGACGAACGAGATCACCGCGGCGGCGACGGCGAGCGCGCACAGGATCAGGGCGTAGAGGGCGAGCCGGCGGGGCCGGCCGCCGGCCGGGGGAACGGCGGGCATGAGGTGCTCCGGGTCTGTTTCGGGTCTTGGTGTCTCGGGCCTGGTGAACGGCGTGTGGGACCCCATTGTCCCGCACGCGCCCGAGGGCTCAGATGTCGGTCAGGCGGATGCCCGCGTGGGCCTTGTAGCGGCGGTTCACGGAGATGAGGTTGGCCACCAGGGACTCGACCTGGTGCGCGTTGCGCAGCCGCCCGGCGAAGACGCCGCGCATGCCGGGGATGCGGGCGGCCAGCGCCTGGACGATCTCGCAGTCGGCGCGGCTCTCGCCCAGGACCATCACATCGGTGTCGATCTTCTCGATCGCGGGATCCTGGAGCAGCACCGCCGACAGGTGGTGGAACGCGGCGGTCACGCGGGAGTCCGGCAGCAGGGCGGCGGCCTGCTCGGCGGCGCTGCCCTCCTCGGGGACCAGCGCGTAGGCGCCCTTCTTGTCGAAGCCCAGCGGGTTGACGCAGTCGACGACGAGCTTGCCGGCCAGCTCCTCGCGCAGCGCGGTGAGCGTGGCGGCGTGGCCGTCCCAGGGCACGGCGACGATCACGACGTCGCTCTCCCGCGCGCAACCGGAGTTGTCCAGGCCGACGATGCCGTGGCCCAGCTCCTCGGCCGCCGTCTCGGCCCGCTCGGCGGCGCGGGAGCCGATGATCACCTTGTGCCCGGCGCGGGCCAGCCGGTAGGCGAGGCCGCGGCCCTGGTCGCCGGTCCCGCCGAGCACGCCGACCACGAGGCCGGAGACGTCGGGCAGTTCCCAGGGGTCCTTGGCCGGCTTCGGCGCGGCGGCGCCTGCGTCAGTTGAAGTCATGCCCGCATCCTCCCACCCCCGCGGGCGAGTTCATCAGGGGCTCCCACCCCGGTCCGCCCCGGCCCCGGGGTCGGCCTCCTCGTCGTTCCAGCGGGGGTCGGTGCGCCATTCCGCGTTCCGCTCGTGGGCGGTGTCGATCGCGTGCTCGGCCTCGGTGCGGGTGGCGTACGGCCCCAGCCGGTCCTTGGCCGGGCACTCGGGGCCCTCCTCGACCACGCGGTGCTTGAGGCAGTAGTACCACTCGCCGGGCCGGCCGGTCGCCTTGCGCCTGAAGAGAGCAGCCATGCCTTCATCCTGCCCGCCCGTACACTCAATCGCATGTCTGGCCAGTCACTTCTTGTTCCCGGCAGGATCTCCCCGGCGCGCTCGGTGCCCTCCGCCATTCCGCGTCCCGAGTACGTGGGCCGCAAGGGCCCCGCCCGGTACACCGGATCGCATGTGCAGGACGCGGAGACGATCGAGCGGATGCGGATCGCGGGGCGGATCGCCGCGCGGGCGCTGGCGGAGGCGGCGGCGCACATCGAGCCGGGCGTGACGACCGACCGGCTGGACCAGGTGGCGCACGAGTACCTGTGCGACCACGGCGCCTATCCGTCGACCCTGGGCTACCGCGGGTTCCCCAAGTCCCTGTGCACCTCGGTCAACGAGGTGATCTGCCACGGCATCCCCGACACCACGGTGCTGCGCGAGGGCGACATCGTGAACCTGGACGTCACCGCGTTCACCGGCGGCGTGCACGGGGACACCAACGCGACGTATCTCGTGGGCGGCGAGGAGGCCGTGGGCGAGGAGTCGCGGCTGCTGGTGGAGCGCACCCGGGAGGCGCTGAACCGGGCCATCAAGGCGGTCAGGCCGGGACGGCAGATCAACGTGATCGGCCGCGTCATCGAGTCCTACGCCAAGCGCTTCCACTACGGCGTGGTGCGGGACTTCACCGGCCACGGCATCAACAGCGCGTTCCACTCGGGCCTGATCATCCCGCACTACGACGACCCGGAGGCGACGACGGTGCTGCGGGAGGGGATGACGTTCACGATCGAGCCGATGCTGACGCTGGGCACGTACGAGTGGGAGATGTGGGCGGACAACTGGACGGTGGTCACCAAGGACCGCAAGCGGACGGCCCAGTTCGAGCACACGCTGCTGGTGACGGCGAGCGGCGCGGAGATCCTGACGCTGCCGTGACAACGGGCCGGGCGCGCCCGGCGTTTCACCGGCGCGGTGTACCGAACACGGCTTACCGACACGGTGTCGGCAAGACCTTGACTTAGGTAAGCCTAAGTAGACAGTATGGCGGGGCGTGGCAGTCGGCCGCGCCCCGCCGCTTTCGGTTCGGAGGCCCGTCGTGACCGTGCTCGAAACCATCCCGTTCTCCGCCCGGCTCCGCGAGTCCTCCCACGCCCAGCACGCCGAGGCGCACGACTCGTCGTTCATGGACGCGCTGCTCGGCGGGCGGCTGGGCGTCGGGGCGTTCCGGCGCTACACCGAGCAGCTCTGGTTCGTCTACCGCGCGCTGGAGGAGGCCGCGGGCGCGCTGGCCGCCGACCCGGTGGCCGGCCCGTTCGTCCGGCCCGAGCTGTTCCGCACCGCCGCGCTGGGGCGGGACCTGGACCATCTGCACGGCGGCCCCGACTGGCGGGAGGCGATCGCGCCGCTGCCCTCGACGGCGGCGTACACCGGGCGCATCGGCGAGGTGGCCCGCGACTGGCCCGGCGGCTATGTCGCCCACCACTACACCCGCTACCTCGGCGACCTCTCCGGCGGACAGGTCGTGCGCGGCGTGGCGGAGCGGACCTGGGGGTTCGCGCGCAAGGGCGACGGGGTGCGGTTCTACGTCTTCGACGACATCGCGAACCCGGCCGCCTTCAAGCGCCAGTACCGCTCGCTGCTGGACGCGCTGCCGGCCGGCGAGGACGAGCGGGAGCGGATCGTCGACGAGTGCCGGCGGGCGTACGCGCTGAACATCGGGCTGCTGGTGGAGCTGGACCGCGCCGGGCACTGACTCCCACCCGGCCCCCACCCGGCGGCGCCTTTCCAGTGAATATTTCCGATAAGAGCGTTTTCTCCTTTGTGTGAGAAGGCGCGCACGCGAGGCTGACGCCCAGGAACGCGGTTATCCACAAGGGGAGTACGTCCTGGGCACGTCCATCCGCCGAGTTGTGGCGTTCTGCGCCGTCCCCGTCCTGCTGGCCGCAGCCGCCTGTGGCTCCGCCGCCGGCTCCGCCTCGGTCGATCCGCGGGACGTGGGACCGGCGTCGGGCTCCATCACTTGGTACGCCATCAACTTCGGGCCCGAGGGCCTGCCGCAGAAGCTCATCGACGCCTTCGAGAAGAAGCATCCGGAGATCTCGGTCGAGTTCCACGCGGCACCGAACAACACCGACACCATGCGGGCCACGCTGACCACCGAGATCACCGGCGGCTCGTCCAGCATCGACGTCTTCAACAGCGACGTCGTCTGGCCCGCCCAGTTCGGCGCCGCCAATCTGGCGATGCCGCTGGACGAACACCTGCCCGACGACTTCTGGGATCGGTTCGAGGAGAGGCGCGCCGCCGTCACCGAGTACCGCGGCAAACATCTGGCCGCGCCGCTCTACGCGGACGCCGGCTTCCTCTACTACCGCAAGGACCTGCTGGACAAGCACGGCCTGGAGGTCCCCAAGACCTGGGAGGAGCTGGCCGAGACGGCCGCCACGCTCCAGGACTCGGGCGATGTGAAGTACGGCTATGTGGGGCAGTGGGCCAACTACGAGGGGCTCACCGTCAACTGGCTGGAGATGTCGGCCGCCGCCGGCGGCCGCATCGTGTCACACGATCACGAGCGCAGCGAGATCGACTCCTCGGAGAACCGGCGGGTGCTCGACTTCATGCGCGGCATGATGAACGACGGCGTGGCGCCCTCGGCCAACACGAGCTTCCAGGAGCCGCAGTCGATCCAGACGTTCGTCGAGGGCGACGCCGCGTTCCACCGCAACTGGGCCCATGGCTACGGCGAGGCCAACACCCCGGAGATCTCCGCCGTCGCCGGGAAGGTCGGCGTCGCGCCGCTGCCCACGTTCGAGGGCGAGGAGGGCCCGGGCCCCTCGGCGATGGGCGGCTGGAACCTCGCGGCCAATCCGCACAGCGACCGGCTCGGCGCGGTGCTGGCCTTCATCAAGTGGATGACCGGCCCGGAGGCCCAGCGGATGCTCGCCGAGAACTCGGTGCTGCCGACGAACGCCGAGGTGCTCAAGGACGAGGACCTGCGGCGCGACGACCCGGTGCTCGCCCTGGCCTCCGACATCCCGCTGGTCGCCCGGCCGAGCGCCACCCCCCGTTATCCGCAGGTCAGCAATGGCGTCTTCACCAACATCAACGGCTCACTGGCCGGCTCGACGCCTCCGGGCGCCGCCCTGCGCGCCGCCTCGGCGGACATCCAGCGGGCCTTGGACGACGAGGCCCTGTGAGCTCCCGTGAGTGATGAAGCGAGCGTGAGGTTGCCGTGAGTGACGAGCCCCCGGAAGAGGTCCCTTCGGCCGCCGGTGAGGACGACGGGCATACCGTGGCCCCCGGGCGGGCGCGGCGCCCCCTCGCGCCCATCCACGACGAGCCGCCGCCGCCCGTCACCTCGCCGCACCGGCCCGGGGACGAGCCCGGGCGGGGCCGTCGGCACCTCACCTCGCAGCGCTCGGTGCTGGAACGCCGCTTCGCCCGGCTGGGCTGGGCGTTCACCTGGCCGGCGCTGCTGATCGTGCTGGCCGTCACCCTCTTCCCCATCGCCTTCTCCGTCGCGATGAGCCTCAGCAACGTCACCGTGTCCGCCGACGGCTTCCGGCTGTCCGGCCTCACCTCGGACCACTACACGCTGCTGCTGCGCTCCGAGCGCTGGCGGCACGCGCTGCTGTTCACGATCCTCTACACCATCGGCACGGTGCTGACCGAGCTGATCCTCGGCACGCTCATCGCGCTGGTACTGGAACGGCTCGGCGGCGCCGGCCGCGGCTGGATGATGGCGCTGCTCCTGCTGCCCTGGGCCATGATCACGGTCGTCTCGGCGCAGTTGTGGGCGTACATGTACAACGGCGTCTACGGCATCCTGACCTCGATGTCCGACTCGGTCGCGGGCGAGCCCGTGCAGTTCCTCGGCACCCGCATGCCGGCCATCCTCTCGATGGCGGTGGCCGACATCTGGAAGACCACCCCGTTCGTGGCGATCATCGTGCTGGCCGGCCTGATGATGCTGCCGCGCGACGTGATCGAGGCGGCCAAGGTGGACGGCGCCGACGCCTGGACCGCGTTCTGGCGGGTGCGGCTGCCGCTGCTGCGGCCCGCGCTGGTCATCGCCGTCCTCTTCCGCATCCTCCAGGCGTTCGGCATCTTCGACCTGCCGTTCGTGCTGACCGGCGGCGGGCCCGGCGACGCCACCGAATCCCTGGCCCTGCTGGGCTGGCAGGTGATGTTCACCAACCTCGATTTCGGCCCGGGCGCGGCCGTGGCCGCCAGCACCGCCGCCCTGGTGCTCTGCGGCTGTCTGCTGTTCATGCGCGTGTTCAAGGCACGGGTGGGCGAGGAGGAGACTGGGACATGAACCGGATCCGGCTGACCTGGACTCACGCGGCGGCGCTGGTGATCGCCGCGTTCGTGGCCGCCCCGCTTTACTGGATGGCCGTCTCCTCGCTCAAGGGCGTGGACGAGATCGGCGCCAATCCGCCCACGCTCTGGCCGGAGAAGATCACTTTCGACAACTACAAGCAGGCGTTCGTCGACAACAACTTCGGCACCTACCTGCTGAACTCCGTGCTGGTGTCCGTCGTGGCCACCGCGATCGTGCTGTCGCTGAGCGCGTTCGCCGGCTATGCGCTGGCCCGGCTCCCGCTGCGCGGCAAGGCCCCGATCATGGTGGCGCTGCTGATGATCTCCCTCTTCCCCACCATCGCGCTGGCCGCCCCGCTCTTCCTGCTGATGCGCGACATCGGGTGGCTCAACAGCTACCAAGGGCTGATCCTCGTGTATACGGCGCTGAACGTGCCGTTCGCGGTCTGGATCCTGCGGAACTTCTTCCTCGGGATCCCGAAGGAGATGGAGGAAGTGGCGTGGGTGGACGGCGCCTCGCCCGTGCGCACCGTGTGGTCGGTGATCCTGCCGCAGGCCCGGCCCGGGATGTTCACCGCCGCGATCTTCACCTTCACCGCCTGCTGGACCGAGTTCCTGATCGGGCTGACCCTCAACACGGCCGACCGGTTCCGGACGATGCCGGTCGGGCTGGCGCTGTTCGGCAGCCAGTTCACCATTCCCTACGGAACGATCTTCGCCGCCGCCATGGTCTCGGTCCTGCCCATCGCCCTGCTGGTCCTGGTCTTCCGCCGCGCCGTCGTCTCCGGCCTGACAGCCGGCGCGGTGAAGGGCTGATGCCCGGCGCCGCCCCTCGCATGCCTCGCGCAGGCATATGACAGGAAAGGTCCCCCCTCGCGATGCCGTCCTTCCGTCCCACCCCCGCCTGGCTGGCCGACGCCGTCCTCTACCAGATCTATCCGCAGAGCTTCGCCGACTCAGGCGGGGACGGCATCGGCGACTTCGCCGGCATCACCCAGCACCTGGACCACCTGGCGTGGCTCGGCGTCAACACGGTCTGGCTCAACCCCTGCTTCACCTCCCCCTTCAACGACGCGGGCTACGACGTCTCCGACTACCTGTCGGTCGCGCCCCGTTACGGCACGTCGGACGACCTCGCCAAGCTGGTGGACACCGCGCGGCGGCTCGGCATCCGCGTCATGCTCGACCTGGTGGCCGGCCACACCTCGGACCAGCACCCCTGGTTCCAGGCGGCGGCGAACGACCCGGCGAACCACCGTTACATCTGGGCCGAACTGGACCACGCCCTGCCGGAACGATTCGTCCCCTCCCCCGGCAGCCGCCCCGGCGGCTATCTGCCGAACTTCTTCGACTCCCAGCCCGCGCTGAACTTCGGCTACGCCCGCAAGGACCCCGCCGAGCCCTGGCGCCAGCCGGTGGACGCCGAGGGACCGCGCGCCAACCGGGCCGCGCTGCGCGAGATCATGGACCACTGGCTGCGCCTGGGCCTGGCCGGCTTCCGCGTGGACATGGCGCACTCCCTCGTCAAGGACGACCCGGACCTGGGCGAGACCAGCAAGCTGTGGGCCGAACTGCGCGACTGGCTGGACAACACCCACCCCGACGCGGCGCTGCTGGCCGAGTGGGGCGACCCGGCGGTCTCCGTGCCGGCCGGCTTCCACTCCGACTTCTTCCTCCAGTTCGGCGGCCCCTCCGACGGGCTGCCGCTGCGCTCCCTGTGGAACAACAACCAGGGCACCGTCGCCGACCACTGGACGCAGCGCCACTGCTACTTCGACGCGGAGGGCGGCGGCACCGCCGGCACGTTCGTCACCGCCTGGGAGTCGGTCAACGCGGTCATCGGCGCCCGGGGTTTCATCACGCTGCCCAGCGCCAACCACGACTTCTCCCGGCTGGCCTGCGGCCCGCGCACCGCCGAACAGCTCCCCGCCGCCTTCGCGTTCCAGATGACCTGGCCCACCCTGCCCGCCATCTACTACGGCGACGAGATCGGCATGCGCTACCTGCCCGGCCTGCCCGACCACGAGGGCAGCGTCCTGGGCAGCCGCTACAACCGGGCCGGTTCGCGCACCCCGATGCAGTGGGACTCCAGCCCCAACGCCGGGTTCTCCAACGCGCCCACCCACCGCCTCTACCTGCCCATTGACCCCGACCCCGACCGGCCCACCGTCGCCGCCCAGCGCGCCGACCAGGACTCGCTGCTGCACCTGGTCCGCCGCCTGATCGCGCTGCGCAAGGCCACCCCCGAACTCCGCTCCCGCGCGTCCGTCACCGTCCTGCACACCGGCTACCCCCTCGTCTACACCCGGGGCGAGCGCTACCTGGTCGCCATCAACCCCCGCCGGGAGCCCGCCACTTACACTCTCGCCGCGCCCGGCCTGGTCACCGCCCGCCCCATCGAGACCAACGGCGCCACCGTCGTCGGCCAGCAGGTCAGCGTCCCCGGCTTCGGCTACGGCATCTTCGCGCTGTAACGGGCCGGTTCAAACCGCTTGTCCTGGAGTGCGCTCCAGGCGGCAGACTCCATGGCATGGAAAAGCGGACTCTGGGACGAAGTGACATCGCGGTCAGCGCCCTCGGCTTCGGCTGCTGGGCCATCGGCGGCGAGTGGCAGGGCGGCGACGGCCAGCCGCTGGGCTGGGGCGCGGTGGACGACGCCGAGTCGGAACGCGCGATCCTCCGGGCCATCGAGCTGGGCGTGACGTTCTTCGACACGGCCGACGTCTATGGCACCGGGCACAGCGAGGAGGTGCTGGGCCGGGCCGTGGCCGGGCGGCGGTCGGAGGTGGTGATCGCCTCCAAGTGGGGCAACCTCTTCGACGCCGGGACCAGGACGGCGGGCCCCGGGCCGGACGTGACGCCCGGCTACGCCCGGCGCGCCCTCACCGACACGCTGCGCCGCCTGAGCACCGACTACCTGGACCTCTACCAATTCCACATCAACGAGGGCCCGTTGGACGCGGCGGCCGAACTGCGCGACGCCTGCGAGGAGTTCGTCGCCGAGGGCCTGATCCGCGCCTACGGCTGGTCCACCGACGACCCGGAACGCGCCCGGCTGTTCGCGCAGGGCCCGCACTGCGCCACGGTGCAGATGAACTGCAACGTGCTCCAAGACGCCCCCGACATGCTCGCCCTGTGCGACGAGTTGAACCTCGCCGCCATCAACCGGGGCCCGCTCGCGATGGGCGTGCTCACTGGCAAGTACGCCTCGGGCGCGGCCCTGCCGAGCGGCGACATCCGCGCCACGCCGCCGCCCTGGCTGACGCTCTTCCGGGACGGCGGGGTGGCCCCCGAGTGGCAGGCGCGCTTCGACGCGGTGCGCGACATCCTCACCTCCGGCGGCCGCACCCCGGCCCAGGGCGCGCTGGCCTGGCTGTGGGCCCGCAGCCCGCGCACGGTGCCGATCCCCGGCATCAGGACGGTCGCCCAGGCCGAGCAGAACGCGGGCGCGCTGCGGTTCGGCCCGCTGACCGCCGAGCAGATGAAGGAGATCGAGACGCTGCTCGGACGTTGACGCGGGGCGGTGCGGCGGCCTGGCATGATGAGCGCCGTTCACACGCAACAGCACGGGGGAGCAGCATGTTTGGGATCATCAGGCCGTGTCGGCACCGGCTGCCTGGGGGACTGGCGAGTGAGTGGATGGCGCACCTGTGCGGGCTGTGTCTGGCGTTGCGCGGCACGCACGGCCAGTCCGCACGGGTGGCCACCAACTATGACGGCCTGCTGATATCCGTCCTGCACGACGCCCAGACCCCGGCCACCGCCCAGGGCCGCCGCAAGGCCGGACCCTGCCCCCTGCGCGGCATGCGCACCGCCACCATCGCCCAGGGCGAGGGAGCCAGACTCGCCGCAGCCGTCTCCCTCGTGCTCGCCTCCGCCAAGATCCGCGACCACATCCACGACCGCGACGGACTCCTCGCCCGCCGCACCCTCGCCACCGCCGCCACCCGCCTCGCCCACGGCTGGGACACCGCCGGATCCAGCAGCGCCGCCCGCATCGGCTTCGACACCGCCGTCCTGCTCGACGCCGTCGAACGCCAGCAGACCATCGAAACCCACGCCGGACCCGGCACCCCCCTCCTCACCATCACCGAACCCACCGAAACAGCCACCGCCGCCGCCTTCGCCCACACCGCCCACCTCGCAGGCCGCCCCCACAACGCCCCACCCCTCGCCGAAGCCGGCCGCCTCTTCGGCCGCATCGCCCACCTCCTCGACGCCGTCGAAGACTTGAAGGCGGACGAGGAGGCCGGCGCGTGGAACCCCGTCGCCGCCACCGGAACGCCGCTGCCCGAGGTACGGAGGCTGTGCGATGACGCCGTCCTCGGCGTCCGACTCGCCCTCAAGGAAGTCGACTTCACCGACGACAAACTCGTCCACGTCCTCCTCGACCACGAACTGCGCCGCGCCGTGCACCGCACGTTCAACCTGCTGGAGCAGCCGCCGGAGACCAAGCGGCGGCGCGGGCTCATCGCCGGCTGCGCGCTGTGGACGGGGCTCTTCTGCACCGGTCAGATCTGCTGCCGCTCCGTGTACTGGGATCCGTGGACCGGCAAGGAGCGCGAAGGCTGTTGCGACGAATGCGACTGCTGCGACTGCTGTAGCGGGAAGGGCAATTCAAAGAGCGACGGCGACGGGTGCTGCTGCGACTGCCCCTGTTAGGCCCTGTTGGTCAGGCGGCCAGCCCGCCGCAGGTCAGGATCTCGCGCTCGCTCGCGTTGCCGCCGCTGCACATCACGGCCACCCGCTTGCCGGCGAACCGTTCGCGGTGGGCCAGCAGCGCCGCCAGCGCCACGGCGCCCGCGCCCTCCGCGAGGGTGTGGGCGTCGCGCATCATCGTCCACTGCGCCGCCGCGATGGCGTCGTCGTCGACGAGCAGGAAGTCCGCGAGGTGCAGGCGCATGAGCTGCTGGGTGAGCTCGAACGACCGGCCGGTGGCGAGCCCTTCGACGCGCGTGCGGTTGGGGCGGGACAGCGGCGCACCGCCGGACTCCCAGGAGTCGTGGGCGGCGGGTGAGGCCGCGGACTGGGTGGCGATGATCTGACAGCCGGGGGCGACCGCCGCCGCGGCCAGACAGGCCGCCGCCGCGCCGCTGCCACCGCCGACCGGCACGATGACGGCGTCCAGGGCCGGCTCCTTGTCGAAGATCTCCAGGTAGGCGGTCGCCACCCCGGCGATGAGCGCGGGCTCGTTCGCCGCGCTGACCAGCCGCATGCCGCGTTCCGCCGCGACGGTCTCGGCGTGCTCGGCCGCCTCGGTCAAGTCGGCGCCCGCCTCAATCAGTTCGGCACCGAGTGCGCGAACGGCGTTCGCCTTGGCCGGGTTCGGGTTCACCGGCATGACGATGACGCAGGGCGCGCCGAAACGGGCGGCGGCGAACGCGAGGGACTGGGCGTGGTTTCCCGTGGAGTAGCCGACGACGCCCCGGGCGCGCTCGGCCAAGTCCAGCCCGGCCAGCAGCGTGATGCCGCCGCGCACCTTGAAGGCGCCGGTTGGCTGGGCGTTCTCGTGCTTGACCAGCACGGTGGTGCCGGCCGTGGCGTTCAGGGCCGGGTACGACCACATCGGGGTGGGCGGCAGGTGGTCGCCCAGCAGGCGGCGGGCGCGGAGCGCGTCGGTGATGGTCGGCGGTCGCAGCATGCCAGCACCGTCCCACGAACGGGACGAATAGATCCAATGCCTGTTTTCTCTGGAACCATCGAATCCGCCTATGATTCGTTCCATGCTCGATCTCACCCGACTGCGGGTCCTGGTCGCGGTGGCGCGCGAGGGCTCCGTCACCGCCGCCGCCGAGGCGCTGCACTACGCCCAGCCCTCGGTGAGCCACCACCTGGCCAAGCTGGAGGCGGAGGTGGGAGTGGTCCTGGTGCGCCGCGCCGGGCGCGGCATCCTGCTGACCGACGCCGGGCGGCTGCTGGTGGCGCGGGCCGAGGAGATCCTCGGCCAGGTCGAGTCGGCCCGGGCCGAGCTGGCCGCGCACGCGGGGCTGGGCACCGGTCGGGTGCGGCTGGCGGCGTTCCCCTCGGCGCTGGCGACGCTCGTGCCGACGGCCGCGGCGGCCCTGGCGGCCGAGCACCCGGGGATCGAGCTGGCGCTGACGGAGGCCGAGCCGCCGGAGGCGCTGACCGCCCTGCGGAACGCGGATGTCGACGCCGCGCTGATATTCGACCACGACGCGCCCGTGCCGGGTGACCGGCGGAACACGACGATGACCCCGCTGTTCGAGGAGCCGATGTACGTGGTGACCCCGGCCGACGGGGAGTGGGACGGACCCCGCGCGGAGCTGGCCACCTACGCCTCGGAGAGCTGGATCGCCGGGTGCGAGCGGTGCCGGACACATCTGGCGGCGCTGTGCGAGCGCGCCGGGTTTGTTCCGCGGATCACGTTCGAGACGGACGACTACGTGGCCGTGCAGGCGCTGGTCGCCGCCGGGCTGGGCGTTGGCGTGCTGCCGGCGCTGGCCCTGCGCGCGCACCGCCATCCCGGGGTGCGCACCGACCGGCTGCCCGAGGACCGCCGCTGCGTCTCGCTCGCGGTGTACGGGAAGCCGCCGACACTGCCGGTGCAGGCGTTCACGGCGGCTCTGCGGTCGGCCACCGAGCTCAACGGCTTCTGACTCGCGCCTCACCGGGCGAAACGTGACAATCGGGACAGAAGACGGCCCCCGAGGTCTCCGAGGAACGCCGAAGGATGACGCGATGACTCTTCCGGGTTTTACCGCCGACGCCGCCCTCCGCCCTGGCCCGGGGCGTTACCGATGGCCGCGCGCCGGGCGCACGCCCTCCCACGCCGGGGGCGAGGTGGTGCCGGCGCAGATCACGTGCGAGGAGGAGTGCCGGCCACACTGCTGGACACAGTGCGAGTCCTCCTCCAACCCGCAATGCATGAGCACCTGCATGCGCGACTGCGTCGAGCCCTGCGAGACGTTCGTGCCCGAGACGACCACCTGCGTGACGCAGGAAGCCTGTGAGGGCGGGATCCTCTATGGCTGGCAGGTGTGCACCACGCAACCCAGCGGAGAGACGACGACATCGCCGAGAGCCGCCCACGGACTGTGCTGACGCCGCCCGCCCCCGGCGGGCGGCGTTCCTGGCAAAGGGTGACGAACGCCCCGGTCAGGCGGTCATCGCGTCCGCGCCGGCCGCGCGGCGGCGGCGGGTGGCGACGGTGACGGCCGCGGCGCCGGTCGCGGTCAGCGCCGCCGCGGCGGCGAGGAGCACCGCGGTGTCGCTGCCGCCGCCGGTGGCGGCCAGCGCTCCGCCGCCGGCCCCGGTCTGGGTGCCGAGCCCGCCGGTGCCGGCCGCACCGCCCGCGTCCCCGGTGCCGCCGGTGTCATCGCCGCCCGACGGCAGGTCGGCGTCCTCGGTGACGGCGACCGTGACGGTCACCGGGTCCAGGGCCTCGCCGGACTCGTAGAAGCCGGCGAAGGCCTCGGCGCCCTCGGCGGTGAGGGTGGCGGGCACGGCGTCCAGCGTGACGACGTCGTTCACGGGGGTCAACGCGTCGGCGGGAACGTCGAGTTCGGCGACGGCGATGCCGTCGTACTCGGTGACCTCGCCGGTCTCGCGGTCCTTGGAGGACACGTCGGCGACCAACTCGGCCCCGGAGCCGGTGATGTCCACCGCGAACTCGCTGAACGCCAGGTCCAGCGTGCCCTCGTGGCCGACGAAACGGACCGAGCCGTCGAACGCGGTGGCCAGCGTGCCGGCCTCGGTGTCATACGCGCCGGTGCCGTTCGGGAAGCGATAGCCGCCGGTGATCTCGGTTGCTCCGGCGGCGAGTTCGACGGAGCCGTTCGCGATCGGGCCCGTGACATAGCCGCGGAACGACTCCTTGACGCCCCAGTCCAGGTTGCCGTCGTGGACCGTGCCGGCGGTGGCGTCGGGGTCCGTGTCGCTGCCGCCGTCCTGGCCGCTGCCCTGGTCGCCGCCGCCACCGCCGGGGGCGTTCGGGTCACCCTCGTCGTCGCCCGGGTTGGGGTCGGGCTCCTCGCCGTCGTCCGGCGCGGGGGACACGGTGAGCGTCGCCGGGTCAAGCGCGGTGCCCTCGGCGTACATCGGCGAGCCGTTGAACTCGAACGCCTCGGCGCCGCCCGCCGTCAGCGTGGCCGGGATCCCGGCGAAGACCATCGCCCCGCCCTCGCCCTGGCCGGGCGCCACGCCGGTGAGGTCCAGGGCGGCGAACTCGACGTCCTCCGTGGTCGTTCCGGCCACGGTCACGTCCGCGACGATCGAGCCCGAGGTGCCCTCGGTGACCACGCGCAGCTCGGACAGCTTGAGGTCCAGCGCGCCGTGGTGGCCCTCGAAGTGGACGCTGCCGTCGAACGCGGTGTCCACGGCGTGGGTGGTCAGGTCGTAGGTGCCGGTGCCGCCGGTGAACCGGTAGCTGCCGTCCTGGTTCGTCTCGGCGCCGTCGGCCGTGGTGGCGCTGCCGCCCGCGATCGGGCCGGTGATATAGCGGCGGAAGGACTCCTTCACACCCCAGTCGAGGGTGCCGTCGACGAGGCCGATCGGCGCGGCCTGGGTGTCCTCGGCGAACGCCGGGGCGGCCAGTGAGGTGATGCTCAGCACGGTCGCGGTGGCCGTGGCGAGCAGTAGCGCGCCGCGGCGGATGGGGCGCGGTCTGGTGGCGGAGGTCATGGCGCGGGTGTCTCCTCGGGTGTCTCGGGGTGGGTGGCGCGGCGGTTGCGGCGCAGGATGAGATACGCGGCGGCGGCCAGGGCGAGTACGGCGCCGGTGCCGGTCGCGATCAGTGCGGTCGTGGAGCCGGTGGATCCGGCGTCCTCGTCGTCGGCGGCGGCCGAGGGCGACGCGTCGGCCCCGGCCGCCGGGGGTTCGGGGGATTCCTGGGCGGTGGGTTCGCTGCCCAGGTCGGGGAGGGCGGGGAGCTCGGCCGCGGGGTCCGTGGCCACGGCGAGGGTGACCGGGTCCATGGCGATCCCTGGCTGGTAGAAGCCGCCGAACGCGGCGGCGCCCTCCTCGGTCAGCTCGGCCGGGACCTCCTGGAGCAGCACGAGGCCGTCCTCGGGGGCGAGTTCGGCGGCCGGGAAGGTGATGAGGGGCTGGTCGCGCTCGGTGGTCCCGGCCGTGGTGACGTCGGCGGTCAGCGTGCCGGTGCCGTCCGCCACGGTGACGGTGACGTTGCCGAGGGCGAGGTCCAGGTCGGTGCCGGTGAAGTGCACGCCACCGGTGAACGCGGCCTCCAGCGTGCCCGCTTCGGCGTCGAGGGTGCCGCGGCCGGCGGGGAAGCGGAAGAGGGCGCCGCCGTCCTGCGCGCCGTCGGTGAGCTCCCACGCGCCCTGGGCGATGGAGCCGGTGACGTATTCGCGGAACGTGCGGCGCACGCCCCAGTCGACGATGGCGTCGGTGAACTCGCCGTCCCCGGCGGGCTCTTCGGAGGGCTCGTCGGTGGGGTCACCGGTGCCGTCGTCGGCCGGGGTGGAGTCCGGGGCCGGGGGTTCCTCGGTGTCGGCGGTCAGGGTGACCGGGTCGAGGGCGTCGCCGGCCTGGTAGTAGCCCGCGAACGCGGTGGCACCCTCGGTGGTGAGGGTGGCGGGGATGGTGGTGATGTGGATGGCGGTGCCGCCGCGCAGGTCCACGCCCGTCAGATCGAGGTCGGCGAGCGGGACGTGGGCCGCCTCGGTGATCTCGCCGGTGCCGCGCTCCTTGCTGCGCACGTCGGCGAACAGGGCGCCGGAGGCGCCGTCGATGGCGACCGTGGGGTTGCTGATGGTGAGGTCCAGCTCGTGCTCGCCGTTCTCCTGCCGGTGGCCGGTGAAGTGGACGCCGCCGGAGTAGCCCGCCCGGAACGCGCCGCTGTCGGGGTCGTAGGTGCCCCGCGCGGTGTGGAAGCGGAACTGGCTCTCGCCGACGGTGGCCGCTCCCCCGGTCAGGCTCCAACCGCCGTTCGCGATGGGCCCGGTGACATAGCTCTGGAAAGATGACTTGACGCCCCAGTCCAGCCGGCCGCCGGCCACGGTGCGCTCGGCCGCGTGGGCCGTGCCGGGCAGCATGGCCAGGAGCACCGCGAGGAGCGCGGCCGGGAACGCGGTGACGAACGAGACGCGTGCACGAAGGTGCGGCTTTCTGGGCAGCATCGTGGAGTCCCTCCCGGCCGACTCGGAGTGAATGCTGAGGTTAGGCTAACCTAAGTTACATGCGTACAGCTTCGAAAGGCGGCAGAACGGTGGACCGTGCCGGGCGCCGGGGCCCCCTCCGAACTCTCGCCGGGCTGCTGGTACTTGCCCTGGCGGTGGCTGGCTGCGGCTCGGCGGGGGCCGGGTCCGGGGAGCCGGACGACGCGGCACCGGCGGCCTCGGCCGACCGAGTGGAGCCGCTGTCCGGGCCACCGCCGGAGCCCGCGCTGCCGGTGACGGTCACCTCGGCGGACGGCACCGAGGTGACAGTGGAGGCGGCCGACCGGATCGTGCCGCTTTCCGGTTCGCTGGCCGAGATCGTGTTCACGCTGGGCCTCGGGGACCGGGTCGTGGCCCGGGACATCACCGCGACGTTCGAGCAGGCCGAGGACCTGCCGGTGGTCACCCGGGGACACGACGTCTCCGCCGAGGGCGTGCTGTCGCAGCGCCCGGACGTGGTGCTGGCCGAGTCCACCACCGGCCCGGAAGAGTCCATCGACCAGATCCGGTCGGCGGGGGTGCCCGTGCTGGTGCTCGACGCGGCGCTCGCGCTGGAGGACATCGAGCCGCGCATCGCGGCGGTGGCCGAGGCCCTGGGCGTCCCGGCGGCGGGCGAGGACTTGAACGAGCGAACGGCCGACCGGATCGCGGCCGTTCAAGCCGACCTGCCGGCCGACGGCGACCGGCCGCGGGTCGCGTTCCTGTATCTGCGCGGCTCCGCCTCGGTCTATCTGCTGGGCGGCGCGGAGTCGGGCGCGGCCTCGCTGATCGAGGCGGCGGGCGGCGTGGACGCGGGCAAGGAGTCCGGTCTCGACAAGGACTTCACGCCGATCACCAGCGAGGCGCTGGCCACCGCGGCGCCCGATGTGATCCTCGTGATGACCAAGGGACTTGAATCGGTCGGTGGCGTGGACGGCATGCTGGAGATCCCGGGGATCGCCCAGACCCCGGCCGGGATGAACCGGCGCGTTGCCAGCATCGACGACGGCGTCCTGCTCAACTACGGCCCGCGCACCGACGAGGTGCTGGCGTCGCTCGCCGAGCAGATCCACGGGGACGGCACCGCGGAGTGAAGGACACCGCCCGGCGCCCGGCGGGCTGGCTCACCGGCGGACTCGTCACGGCCGTTGCCGTGCTGGCGCTGGTGTCGGCGGCGACCGGGGCCTACCAGATACCGCTGGACGACGTGCTCGCCTCCGCGCAGCACCGGATGGGGCTCGGCGGCCGGGAGCTGGACCGGGTCGGAGAGAGCGTGCTGTGGCACGTCCGGCTGCCGCGCGTGGTGCTGGCGCTGCTGATCGGCGCCTCGCTGGGCTGCGCGGGCGCGCTCATGCAGGGCGTGTTCGGCAATCCGCTGGCCGAGCCCGGGGTCATCGGCATCTCGGCGGGCGCGGCCGTCGGCGCGGTGGGCGCCATCGCGTTCGGCCTGGAATTCCTGGGCAACTGGACCGTGACCGCCTTCGCGTTCGTCGCCGGGCTCGCCACCGTGCTGCTGGTGTACGCCCTGTCGCGGGCCGGCGGGCGCACCGAGGTGGTCACCCTCATCCTCACCGGCATCGCGGTCAACGCCTTCGCGGGCGCCCTGATCGGCCTGTTCATCTTCTTCGCCGACAACGCCCAGGTCACCCAGATCACGTTCTGGCAACTCGGCTCGCTCTCCCAGGCCACCTGGCCCAAGGTGCTCGCGGTGCTGCCGTGCGCGGCGGCCGGGCTGCTCGTCGCGCCGCTGTACGCGCGGCGGCTCGACCTGCTCGCGCTGGGCGAGCGCCCGGCGCGCCATCTGGGCGTGGACGTCGAGCGGTTGCGCCTGGCGCTCGTGCTGGTCGTCGCGCTGCTGACGGCCGCCGCGGTGGCGGTGGCGGGCATCATCACGTTCGTCGGGCTGCTGGTGCCGCACCTGCTGCGGATGGCCGCCGGGCCCGGCCACCGGTTCCTGGTGCCGGGCAGCGCGCTGGGCGGGGCGCTGGTCCTGCTGGCCGGTGACCTGGCGGCGCGCACGGCCGCGCAGCCGGCCGAGCTGCCGCTCGGGGTGCTGACCGCGCTCATCGGCAGCCCGTTCTTCTTCTGGCTGCTGCGCCGGACGCGGCGGCGCTACGGGGGGTGGGCATGACCGGCCTGTTCACACGGCTGCTGGGCGGCGGGGCGCCGCGGGTGCCGGCGACGCCCGCCGCCGGGGAGACGGTGGCGGAGGCGCGCGGGCTGTGCGTCGAGCTGGGCGGGCGCATGGTGCTGGACGGCGTGGACCTCACGGTCACCGCGGGCGAGGTGCTGGCACTGATCGGGCCCAACGGCGCGGGCAAGTCCACGCTGCTGGCCGCGCTGGCGGCCGATCTCCCGGCCGCCTCCGGCGAGTTGACCATCGCCGGGCGCCCGGCTCACGCCTGGGGCGCGCGAGAGCTTGCCCTGCGCCGGTCGATGCTTCCACAAGCCGCCGCGCTCTCCTTCCCGTTCACCGTGTCCGAGGTGGTGCGGATGGGCCGCGCGCCCTGGGCGGGGACCGACGGCGAGGAGCAGGACGACGCGGCCGTCGCCGAGGCGATGGCGGCCACCGAGGTCAGCGACTTCGCCGACCGGCCGTTCGCGGCGCTGTCCGGCGGGGAACGGGCCCGGGTGGCGCTGGCCCGGGTGCTGGCCCAGCGCGCCCCGCTGCTGCTGCTCGACGAGCCCACCGCCGCCCTTGACCTGCGCCATCAGGAACTGGTGCTGCGCGTCTGCCGGGAGCGGGCGGCGGCCGGCCGGGCGGTGGTGGTCGTGCTGCACGATCTGGGGCTGGCGGCGGCCTGGGCGGACCGGGCGGCGGTCCTGCACCGCGGGCGGATCGCCGCCGTGGGGCGGCCCGACGAGGTCCTCACCGAGGACCTGCTCGGCCACGTCTACCAGCACCCGGTCGAGGTCCTGCCGCACCCGCGCACCGGCGTACGCCTCGTCATTCCACGCAGACCGGAAGAACCACCCCACGGAACTGGTCGGTAACGGAAAGTTTCAACAAACTACAGTCAAACGGTTGTTGGATGCCCTAACCTTTTCCAGCGGCACGGCGCGCACTCACGGGGAGATGAAGGCGCGCCTTCTTTATCGCGTAACACCTTCACATAGTCTCCGCAGTGTTGTCGCAGCCACCTTGGGGGGTACATGCGTCATTCACACGTGTCGCGGCACGGCAGCGCCCGAAGATCACCCGGCACCGGGCGCCGCTCCGTCCGGCGCCGCGACACCGCGTCGTGGTATCCGCTCGCCGCGATCGCCGCCGATCTGCTGGGCGTCCTCGTCCCCGTCCTCACCGTCTACGCCGCGGCCGGCGAGCCCCGCCCGTTCGCCGCCGCGGTCGCCGCCACCCTGGCCTGGATCACCGTCCGCGCCCTGAACCAGCGTTATGTCGGCCGTTCGCTGGGCGAGAGCCGCGGCTTGATCGCCACCGTTCACGACTGGCTGGTCCTGGTGGGCCTGCTGGCCGCCCTGCGCGCCATCACCGGCGAGAGCTCCGAGGTCTCCTCGGCGCTGCTCGCCCTCGCCCCGGCCGTGCCGGTCACCGGGCTGACCTGCGTCCTGATCCACCGTCATCTCACGGGCCAGCGCCACCAGGCGCAGGCGCTGCGCCGCGTCCTGCTGGTCGGCGAGGCCGGGCCGGTGGACGTGGTCGCCGCGCAGCTCGCCGCGCGCACCGACCACGCGTATGTGGTGGTCGGCACGGTGCTGGCCGGCACCGGCGAACCGGCCTGCGGCATCCCGGAGTCGGGGCGTCTGGACGCGGTGGGCCCCGACCTGTCCCCCGCGGTCCCCGACCTGGTACCCGACGGCCTCGACGGCTCCACCGTGCTGGCCGCCGCCCGCCGCAAGGACGCCGACCTGGTGCTGGTCGTCCCCGGCTCGCTGCTCACCGGCGAGCGGTTACGGCGCCTGTCCTGGGCGGTGCAGGACGCCGGGCTCTCGCTCGCGATCGCCTCCGGCCTCACCGAGGTCGCCCTGCGCCGGCTGTCGGTCTCCACCGCCGCCGGCCTCAACCTGCTGCACATCGCCGCGCCGCTGCGCCGGGGCGCACAGCCCGCGTTCAAGTCCGTGTTCGACCGGGCCGCCGCCGGGTTGGCACTCGTGGCGCTGGCCCCGCTGCTCGCGCTGCTGGCGGTCGCGGTGCGCCTGGACTCCCCCGGGCCCGTGCTCTACCGGCAGACCCGGATCGGCCACCGGGGCACGCCGTTCACGCTGTGGAAGTTCCGCACAATGGTCGCCGACGCCGAACTGCGCCGCCCCGAGCTGGAATCCGCCAATGAACATCTGACCGGCCCGCTGTTCAAGATGCGCAGCGACCCCCGGGTCACCCGCCTGGGCCGGCTGCTGCGCCGCACCTCGCTGGACGAGCTGCCCCAGCTCTTCAACGTGGTGCGCGGCCAGATGTCCCTGGTCGGGCCGCGCCCCCCGCTGCCCGAGGAGGTCGCACGCTACGGCGCGGTCGAGCTGCGCCGGCTCGGCGTCAAGCCCGGGCTGACCGGACCCTGGCAGATCAGCGGGCGCTCGGACCTGTCCTGGGACGAGGGCCTGGCCCTGGACCTGTTCTACACCGACAACTGGTCGGTCACCGGCGACCTCGACGTCCTCGCCCGCACCTTCCGCGCCGTCGTCGACGGCCGCGGCGCGTACTGAACACCCCCCGCGAAGCCGGGACTTCGGTGACTTGAACACTCTAGGAGCGCGTCGCGTGCACCCACCACTCATAGGTCTCCCGGATGCCGCGGGCCAGCGGCACCCGGGGGGCGAACCCCAGCTTCCGCAGCCGGGTCACATCCAGCAGCTTGCGCGGGGCACCGTCGGGCCGGGACGGATCCCAGCCGATCCGGCCGGTGAAGCCCACCGCCCCGGCGATCGTGTCCGCCAGCTCGGCGATCGTCAGGTCCTCCCCGCAGCCGACGTTGACCGGCGGCTCGTCGTCGTACTCGCGCAGCAGCAGCACACACGCGGCGGCCAGGTCGGCGCTGTGCAGGAACTCGCGCCGGGGCGTGCCGCTCCCCCACAGCACGACCTCGTCCCGGCCGTCGCGCCGCGCCTCGTGGAAGCGGCGGATCAGCGCGGGCAGCACATGGGAGGTCTCGGGATCGAAGTTGTCCCCGGGGCCGTACAGGTTCGTCGGCATGGCCGAGATGTAGGAACGGCCGAACTGCCGCCGGTAGGAGCGCACTTGGGTGATGCCCGCGATCTTCGCCAGGGCGTACGGCTCGTTCGTCGGCTCCAGCGGGCCGGTCAGCAGCGCCTCCTCCGGGATGGGCTGCGGCGCGTGCTTGGGGTAGATGCACGAGGACCCCAGGAACAGCAGCCGGTTCACGTCGGCCGCGTGCGCGCCGGAGATCACGCCGAGCTGGATGCGGAGGTTGTCCTCCAGGAACGGCACCGGGTTCCGGGCGTTCGCCATGATCCCCCCGACCGTCGCCGCGGCCAGCACCACGGCGTCGGGCCGCGCCGCGCGCAGGAAGTCCGCCGTCGCGGCCCCGTCCCGCAGGTCCAGCTCGGCCCGGGTCCTGGTCAGCACCTCATACCCCGCGTCCGCCAGCGCGCGGGCGATCGCGGAGCCGGCCAGGCCCCGGTGACCCGCGACGAAGACCCGGGCGCCGGCGTCCAGTTGAGTCGTCATGCCTCGGGATTGTGCCAGTTCGCCACTCCCGCCCACCCAGAACGCCCACAAGCCCATCACGTTGTCACCGAGGGGGGATCACCATGGGAAAGACCGCGCTGATCACTGGCGTCACGGGCCAGGATGGCTCGTACCTGGCCGAGTTGCTGCTGTCGAAGGGCTATACGGTGCACGGTCTGCTGCGCCGCTCGTCCTCGTTCAACACCGAGCGGCTGGACCACATCTACCAGGGCCCGCAGGAGCCGGGCCGCACGCTGGTGCTGCACCACGCCGACCTGAGCGACGGCGTGGCGCTGGTCAACCTGCTGCGCGAGATCGCCCCGGACGAGGTGTACAACCTCGGCGCCCAGTCGCACGTCCGGGTCTCGTTCGACGCGCCGATGTACACCGGGGACGTGACCGGGCTGGGCACGCTGCGGCTGCTGGAGGCCATCCGCGCGGCGGGCGTGGACACCCGGATCTACCAGGCGTCGTCCTCCGAGATGTTCGGCGCGGCGCCGCCTCCGCAGAATGAACGCACCCCCTTCCACCCGCGCAGCCCGTATGGCTGCGCCAAGGTCTACGGCTACTGGTCCACCGTCAACTACCGGGAGGCATACGGGCTGTTTGCGGTGAACGGCATCCTGTTCAACCATGAGTCGCCGCGCCGGGGCGAGACGTTCGTCACCCGCAAGATCACCCGCGCGGTGGCCCGGATCAGGGCCGGCCTCCAGGACCGCCTCTACCTGGGGAACCTGGACGCGGTGCGGGACTGGGGCTACGCGCCGGAGTACGTCGAGGCGATGTGGCTCATGCTCCAGCGGGACGAGCCCGACGACTACGTCGTGGCCACCGGAGTGCCCGCCACCGTGCGGGACTTCCTCCGGGCGGCGTTCGCGGCGGGCGGGCTGGACTGGTCGGAGCACGTGCGGTTCGACCCCAAGTACGAGCGGCCCAGCGAGGTGGACGCGCTGGTCGGCGACGCCTCCAAGGCGCGCGAACTGCTCAACTGGCGGCCCGAGGTGCGGTGGCGGGAGCTGGCCGAGCTGATGGTGGAGGCCGACATCGCCGCGCTGGACGCGGAGTTGAGCGGCGCACGGGTGCGCATCGACCGTTGAGCACGCGCTCCCGGCGCGGGCGGCGCACAACCAGAAGCCCACTTGATTGGTCCATAACTGCGCCCGGAGTGGGGAACGTGGGGAAGGGTGAGGAAATGAGCAGCGAACGACGAACGCGCGGCAGATCCGGGGCGGTTGGCGCCGTCCTGGCGCTGACCGCGAGCCTGCTGGCGGCCACCGAGGGCGCCTCGGCACCGTCGGCCGGCGCCCTGACGCCGCCGGTGTCGATGACGGCCGAGGAGCTGCCCACCTGGCAGACCAACGGCATCGTGTACGCGCTGGCCCAGGCGAACGGGGTGGTGTACGCGGGCGGCACGTTCTCCACGGTCCGGCCGCCCGGCGCGGCCTCGGGCACCCAGGAGCGGCCCGCGGCGAACTTCGTGGCGCTGGACGCCGCGACCGGCGCGCCGGTGGCCGACTGCGACCTGTCGTTCACGGTCGGCTCGGGCACCGCGACGGTGCGGGCGCTGGCCGTCTCGCCGGACGGGCAGACCCTGTACGTGGGCGGCACGTTCGGCTCGGTCAACGGCGTCGGCGCCAGCAGCCTGGCCGCGTTCGACATCCCGAGCTGTGAGCGCAAGCCGTTCCCCACGGCGGCCAACGGGATCGTGCGCGCAATCGCCGCCACCGACGACCGGGTCTATCTGGGCGGCGACTTCACCCAGCTCAGCGGCCAGGCCCGGGCGCGGTTCGGCGCGGTGTCCACCGGCGGCGCGGTGCAGAGCTGGCGGGCCGACGCCGACGAGATCGGCAAGGCGATCGCCCTCTCCCCCGACGGCGAGAACGTCATCCTGGGCGGCGACTTCTTCACCATGAACGGCGCCGGCTCCCACGCCCTGGCCGTCGTCGACGCGGACACCGGCGCGAACGTCCGCACTTACGGCCGGGGTTTCATCGAGGACAGCTCCACCGTGCAGGCGCTGGCCACCGACGCCAGCGGCTTCTACACGGCGAACGAGGGCACCGGCGGCTTCGACGGCCGGATCGCCCTCAACTGGGGGACGTTCGACGAGCGTTGGCGCGACACGTGCCTGGGCGCCACCCAGGCCGTGGCCGTCCACCAGGAGGTCCTGTACAGCGGACACCACGCGCACGACTGTTCCAGCATGGGCGAGTTCCCCAACCAGGAGCGCTACCACCTGTTCGCCCAGTCGGTGCACGACCCCAAGCTGCTGGGCTGGTTCCCCAACACGAACGACGGCCTCGGCGAGCAACTCGGCCCGCGCGTGATGACGGTGGCCACCGATCACCCGACCGACGAGCGGGACTTCCTGTGGGTCGGCGGCGGCTTCACCACGGTCAACGGCACGGCGCAGTGGGGCCTGACGCGGTTCGCCACCGCGCCCGACACGGGCGCCCCCTCCATCCCCGAGACGCACGCCGCCAGCCCGGCGGCCGGCCGGATCGACGTCACCTGGCGGCCCAGCCTCGACCTCGACGACAGCCTGCTGACCTACCGCGTCTACCGCGACGGCCGCAGCCAGCCCGTGCACACGGCGGAGGCGTCCTCCGTGCCCTGGCGCCGACCCCAACTGACGTTCACCGACACGGATGTGGCGCCCGGCGAGACCCACAGCTACCGCGTCAGCGCCACCGACGCCGCGGGCAACACCAGCGCGCTGTCCCCGCCGGTCACCGTCACCGCGGCCGACGGCGGCCAGCCGTACGCGGACGCCGTGCTGGCCGACGACCCGCTGCTGTACTGGCGTTACGACGAGACGGCCAACAACTTCGCCTCCGACGCCTCCGGCAACAACGCGAACGGCGTGCACCGCGGCGGCCCGCAGCGCGGCGTGACCCCGGCCGCCGTGCCCGCCCCCGAGGCGGCCGGCGTCGGCTACGACGGCGCCGACGCGTACACCTACAGCGATCGCAGCTACTCGGGGCTGACGCGGTTCACCGTGGAGACGTGGTTCCGCACGACGACCACCAGCGGCGGCAAGCTGATCGGCATGGGCAACCGCACCCTTCAGAACAGCACGTCGCGCGACAACAACGTCTATATGCAGAGCAACGGCCGCCTCACGTTCGGCGTCTACAACGGCACCTACCGCACGGTGACCAGCCCGGCCGCCTACAACGACGGCGAATGGCACCATGTGGTGGCCTCGGTCGGGGCGAACGGCCTGCGCCTGTACGTGGACGGCTCCCAGGTCGCCGGCTCGATCCTCACCACCTCGTCGCGGAACGTCACCGGTTACTGGCGCACCGGCGGGGACAGCCTCCAGGGCTGGCCGAACCGCCCGGCCAGCGACTTCTTCGACGGCTACCTGGATGAAACGGCCGTCTACCCGGCCCAGTTGTCCGCCTCCCGCGTCCGCGCGCACCACGACGCGGCGTCGCTGCCGACCGACACGGTCACCACGCTGGTCCCGACCGCCGACACCTATGTCAACGCGGCTGCCACCAGCACGAATTACGGCACCCACCAGCAGCTCGCGGTGCGCGGCAGCACGGCCTACGAGAGCTACCTCGCCTTCGACCTGCCCGCCGCCCCGAGCGGCCAGGTGCTCAAGTCCGCCGCGCTGCGGGTGCGGGTGACCGGCGACTCGGTCGCCGGGTCGGCGGACGACTTCGCCGTCGTGCCGATCACCGGGGCCTGGACGGAGACGGGCACGACGTACGCCAACCGCCCGGCGCTGGGCGGTACTTCGCTGGGCACGCTGAGCGCCCCGGCGACGCCCGGCGGGGTGTACACCGTTCCGCTGAACCTGGCCACGGTGAACGGCGCGCTCGGCGGCTCGTTCGATGTGGCGCTGACGAGCGAGGGGACCGACAGCCTCTGGCTGTGGGCGAGCGAGGCCGCCGCGAGCGGCTACCGGCCGCAGCTCCTCCTCACCTTCGGGGCGCCCTGATGCGGCGGCTCCTCCCAGCCGCCGCGCTGCTGGCCGCCGTCGCCGTGCTCACTGCCTGCGGCGGGGGCGGGGACGACGGCGCCGCGTCCGCCCCGTCATCCGAGCAGGGCACTTCAAACGACGAGGAGAACGTGCCCGACCAGGAGAACGCGGCCGACGAGGAGGACGCGCCCGGCGCGGAGGACGACGGCATACCCGAGGAGACCATCCCCCGGGCGGAACTCACGCCCGCCGAGGGAGAGTTCTCCGAGGAGGAACAGGACTATCTGACCGAACGGGTCCCCGAGGGCGCCGACCCGGCGGCCATCCTGGAGCTGGGCTCGGCCGCCTGCGACCGGCTCGGCTATCTGGACCGCCACGACCCCGAGGCCGCCGTGACCGCCCTGCGCGAGGGCGACATCCCGGACGCCGAGGCGGCCGTCGAGCACCTGTGCCCCGAATACGCCGACCTGCTGACCGAAGCCCGAGGAGAAGAGTGACCCTCCTGCCGATCGTGGTGGCGATCCCCACGAAGAACGAGGCGGCCAACATCACCACGACGGTCCGCTCCGTCATCGGCCACTTCCAGGCGGTGGTCGTCGTGGACTCGGACAGCACGGACGACACCCGCGCCCTCGCCATGGCCGAGGGCGCGGACGTCGTGCCCTACACCTGGGACGGCCGCTACCCGAAGAAGAAGCAGTGGTGCCTGGAGCATGTGCGGCCCGAGATCCCCTGGCTGCTGTTCCTGGACGGCGACGAGATGCCGAGCCCGGAGCTGCTGGCCGAGCTGCGCCGGATATTCCTGGACGGCCGCCGGGTCCGCCCGGCCGCGTTCGACATACCCCTGGGCTACTGGTTCGCCGGCCGCCGCCTGCGGCACGGCCACACCATCGTGAAACGCGCGCTGCTGGACCGCACCCGCGCGCGGTTCCCCGAGCCGGACGACCTCGCCGCCCCCGGCATGGGCGAACAGGAGGGCCACTACCAGCCGTTGGCCGACCCGGTGCACCGCCTGCGGGCCCCGATCGAACACCTGGACCTGGACCCGGTCCGCACCTGGTTCGACCGCCACAACCGCTACTCGGACTGGGAGGCGTGGCTTGAACACCACCCCGACGTCCGCGAGCAGATCCGCAAGGCGAAGACCCGGCAGGGCCAGCTCTTCCACCGCGCCCCGTTCAAACCGCTGCTGTCGTTCGCCTACGCCTATGTCTACCGCCGCGGCTTCCTGGACGGCCGCGCGGGCCTGGACTACGCGCTGGCGATGAGCTTCTACCGCTGGCAGATCGGGCTCAAGGCACGGGAGCTGGACGCGGGCTGAGGCGCGCGGCAGGGCCCGGCACCGGTCGGCCGACGCGTTCCAGAAGGGAGCAGTATTCAAGTCCGGCCAGTGGCTGCCCGTCGAAGAAGCGGATGAACAAGTCCGCGACTTCGGCGGGCCGTTCGAGGTGCACCAGGTGGTCGGCGTCGGAAACGATGGCGACGTGACCGTCGGCGCAGTACCGCGCCACTTCCCGGCAGGCCGCCGGCCCGGTGAAGTCGTCGTGCTCGCCCGTCACACACAGGGTCGGCGCCAGGACGGGCGGCTCGGGGGAGAGCGCGGAGTCCTCCTTGAGCAGGCGGAGGGAGTTGTTGCGGTACTTCTCCCTCTCCCGGTCGGAGGCCGAGGAGAAGTTCCGGACCAGGATCCTGCGGATGACGTCTTTGTTGACGACTCTCCGTCGTGTGCCGCCCCGCATGAACACATCCACCGTGGCGGTCGCGAACTGCTCGATGTCACCGGTGTCCAGGAGCTCCAGCGTGTGCCGGATGCCGTCCCTGATCCGCTCGGAGAGCCTGGGCATCGTGCCGACGAGGACGACTCTGCCGACCCGCCCCGGCCGGAGCTGGGCCAGCCGCCAGACGACGGCCGTGCCGTAGGAGCCGCCCGCGAGGTGCACCCAGGGGCGGCCGAGGTCGTCCAGGAGGTGGGCCAGGGCGTCGGCCACGAACTCGAAACCGTATGCGGCCGGGAGGTCGTCCGAGTCACCCCAGCCCGGCAGATCGACGGTGATGACGGTGGCGTAGTCGGTGAGCGCCTTCTCCAGCCGCCCCCATGACTCCTTGCGCTGAAAGGCACCGCCGACCAGCACGATGGGCGTCACTCCCGACGCCGGCCGGGACGTGACGACCCGGGAGGTGTAGCGGAACCCGCCGTGCGTGTGCGAGCGGATCACGACATCGTTCGCGGGTCGTGTGGCCAACTGCCCCATAATGCACCTTTCCGGGAAATGTCCTTGGGGCCCAGACCATCACTGCGGGTCTCACATCGCCCGTTCCTCCCGGGCGCGTTATGGAACGTCCAACTTTCGGGTGAGCCCAACGGCCCACGGCTGACCGACGTCGGCCGGCGCGCCCAGGTGGGCGAGGAGGTGCCAGACCTTCTTGAGCGCGTCCGGTTCATGCCGGCCCGCGCGGGCCGCGTCGCCGATGGGGCGGGGCGTGAGGACGCCGTCCTCGGCGAGCGCCACGGCCAGCGCGGCGTACCGCGGGCCCCGGAAGCCGGGGTGACGGGCCAGCTCCTCGGCGGCGGCCCGGAATCCGGGGTGCCACTCCACCGGGCAGGGCAGCCGCCGGGCGGCGTCGCCCACGGGGGTGTCGCGGAAGCAGGGGTCCAGCACCAGGGCTTCGACGTCGCGGTCCAGGAGAACGGGGCCGTGGATCTGGGCCTCGATATGGCCGTCGAGGGTGTTCTGGCCGTCGGCCTCGGCCAGTTCGATCAGGGCGAACCGGTCGGCGACGCCGAAGTCCCTGGGGCCGGTGGAGCTGTCGGGGTAGCAGAACGTGGCGCGGGCGAGCGTGCCGGCGGTCAGCCGGAAGTACGACGAGCCGAAGCGCGGCGCGCCGCCGACGGCCAGCGGGCGGTGGTTCAAGGCGCCGTACACGGGCCGTTCATGGGCGGGCGCGTCGTCGTAGGCGCCGCCGAAGATGCGGCTCTCCCAGTGCCACCGGTCCCCGCCGGGGTGGGCGGTGAGGCCGCCGTTGCTGGTGGCCGTCACGAACTGCGAGTAGTAGGCGCCGTCCTCGGCCATCGACTCCAGGATCGGCCGCCCGCCCACCAGCCGGTCCGGGTGGAAGTTGACGGTCAGCCGCAGCCCCGGCGGCAGCGGTCCGCCAGAGGCGCGGGCGGCGACGTGGGCGAGGGCGCGTTCCCTGTTCATCGGCGCAGTGTGCCGGAGCGCGGCCGGCGATCGCATCCGGATTGCCGCGTGGGTCGATGTCACACTTCGGCGCCCGGTTCGCTCTCAGGTAATGACCGGCCCCGCGGCGGAGCGGGGGCGGAGCATCGAGGAGAGACGAACCCACATGATTCTGGTAACTGGCGCCACCGGCGGCGTCGGACGCCCGCTTGTCGAACTGCTGCACGCCGGGGGCACCGGCGTGCGGGCCGTCACCCGGAACGCGGCGGCCGCGGGGCTGCCCGCCGGGGTCGAGGTGGTCGAGGCCGACTTGAACCAGCCCACTGCCATCGCCGACGAGCTGACCGGGGTCAGCAGCCTGTTCCTGAACCCGGAGGCCGTCGGGGATTCCGCGCGCGACCTGCTGAAGCTGGCCCGGGAGGCGGGCGTGCGGCGCGTGGTCCTGCTGTCGGGCATCGCGGTGGACCCGCCGACGCTGGCGATCGAGGAAGCGGTCGCCGAGTCGGGACTTGAACGGGTAATCCTCCGGCCCGGCATGTTCGCCACCGGCACCCTGGCTCTCTGGGCCGGGCAGATTCGGGCCGGCGACACCGTCGCCGGCCCCTACGCCCGGTCCCAGCAGGCCCCGATCGATCCCCGGGACCTGGCCGCCGTCGCCGCCCAGGCGCTGCTCACCGACGAACTGGTCAAGCGAGAACCGAAGTTGACGGGGCCGGAGTCGCTCACCCACGCCGAGATGGTCGGCGTCATCGGCACCGCGCTGGAGCGCCCGCTGCGGTACGAGGAGGTCCCACCGGAGGCGGCCAAGCGAGGGATGGCCGGGCTCGGCATCCCCGAGCCGGTGATCGACGCGTATCTGGCCCTGCTGCGCGAGACCGTGGACCGCCCGGCGCTCGTCACCGACGAGGTGGAGCGGATCCTCGGCCGCCCGGCCACCCCCTACGCCGCCTGGGTGCGGGACCACCTCGACGCGTTCCGGGGAACGGACTCCTGACCGTTGCCGCCCCGGCGGGCGGCGGTCAGTCGATGTGGGCGCAGATGTCGTCCGTCGTCCCGGCCACCATGTCGATCGTCTTGTAGCCGTCCGCGCCGATGTCCAGGGTGTAGACGCCGTCGACGATGTACAGCCCGCGCGGCACGTTGCCGCCGTTCTCGCCGACGCCGACCAGCACCGGGCCGACCACGTACCAGAAGGAGGCGGAGCTGTCGGCGGCGTACTCGACGACGGCGCTGCCGCTGGCGTCCGCGTCATGGGCCGCTCCCGTTTCCAGGTTGGTCACCCGGATCACCAAGTCGCCCTTGTAGACAACGGTCTTGGGCGAGCCGTCCGGGTGGGTCTCCGTCACGAGCTGCACCACCTCGTCCACCACCGGCACTCCGGAGATCGGGAAGTCGCAGCGGGCGCCGGCGGGCAGCTCCCAGGGCGCGGACGGCGCCGGCTCCCAGCCGGCCGCCGGGGCGGCGGGGGCGGCTGCGGGCGCGGCGGCCGCGGGCGGGGCGGACGCGGCGGCGGGGGCGGCGCCCAGCAGCGCGGGAACGGCAAGGGCCAGCAGCGGGAAAGCGATTCGTCGTGTCTGCATGGGGTCAGCGTTCACCCGCCCGCTCACCACGTTCTCACCGCGCGGGCCGGCGGTAGGCTTGCGGACCGCCATGGAGTTCCAGTTGCTCGGTCCTTTTCAAGCCCGGCACGGCGGGCGGCGGATCCCGCTGGCCGGCCGCCGCCAGGAGCGGTGTCTGCTGGCCATCCTCCTGTTGAACGCCGATCACGTCGTGACGACCGAGCGCCTGATCGACCTGCTGTGGGACGGCGTGGCGCCCGCCACCGCGCGGGGCACCGTGCACACGTACATCGGCCGGCTGCGCGCCGCGCTCAAGCCGCACGGCGTGATCGTGGAGACGCGGCACGACGGCTACTCGGTGGACTCCGGCTCGCACGAGATCGACGCGCACACGTTCCTGTCGCTGGTCCGGCGCGCCGCCGCGACCGGCGACCCGGGGGAACGCGTCCGGCTGTACGACGAGGGGCTGGCCCTGTGGCGCGGCCCGTTGCTGGCGGACGTGGCCGGCGAGGTGCTGCGGGACCGGCTCGGCGGGCATCTGGTCGAGCAGCGGCTGTCCGCGCTGGAACGGCGCGCGGAGGCCCAGCTCACCATGGGCCTGCACGACCGGGTGCTGGCGGACCTGACACCGCTGGCCGACGAACACCCGCGCCGCGAGCGGCTGGTCGCGGCCCGGATGACGGCGCTCCACCGGGGCGGTCGGCAGGCGGACGCGCTGGATCTGTACCGGCGCACGCGCCGGGCGCTGGTGGAGGAGCTGGGCATCGAGCCGGGCGTGGAGCTCCAGACGCTGCACGACCGGATCCTGCGCGGCGACCCGCGGCTGGACCGGCCGCCCGCGCCGGTCTACGCGGTGCGGGTCGGCGAGGAGTGGCTGCCGTGGGCGGTCGGCGGCCATCCGGCGCTGGAGTTCTGCAACACGTATGCGGGCTGGGCCTGGACGGGCCCCGGGCTGCCCGGCTCCGAGTGGCTGGCCCGGTACGCCACGCTCGCGGTCTGGGCCGGGCACCAGGACCTGGTGCCGGAGCCGGTCGTCGTGTCGCTGCTGCGGCAGGCGCGGGAACGGCCCCGGGAGGCGGAGGAAGTCCTCGCGGCGGCAAGGGAGTTCCGCGCGGACCTGTACGCCTGCCTGACGAACGCGGACGACGCCCGGGCGTTCACGGCCGTGGCGGGGGTGGCCCAGCAGGCGGCTGGAATGTCGGCGTTCACCCGGGGCCCGGACGGCCTGGGCCGCTGGCGGCTGTCCCCGGCGGCCGGGCTGCGCGTCCCGCTGTGGGCGGCGGCCACCAGCGCGGCCGAACTCCTCGCCGATCCGCGCCGGTTCACGGTCACCGCCTGCCCGAGCGAGCACTGCGGCTGGCTCTTCCTGGACGCCAGCGGCCGGCGCCGCTGGTGCAGCCTGGCGACGTGCGGCGGCGCGTGCGGCCCGGGGTGAACGAGGCGGCTCAAGTCCCGGCGGACCCATTCCCGCGGCGCTTCGTGTACGCCACGGTCAGGACCGGCAGGAAGACCACATACACCCGCTCGCCGAACCCCGGCTCCCTGGTCGAGAGCGGCGGTGGCTTCCTCGATACGCGGCTCGAAGCCCGCCGCCCGCAGCGCCCCGGCGACGCGCTCGGCGGCCGCCCTGGGCCCCAGCCCGGTGGTCCCGCGGTGCACCGGCCCGTCCGGGTCCGCGGGCAGGTAGACATGAACGGTCCAGAGGTCGTCGGCGTCGCGCGCGCCGAGCTGGAGGGAGGTCAGCGTGACCCCGGGCGCGACCTCCTCGGTCACCGGCGGGGCGCTCAGCGGCAGTTCGGAACCGAAGAACGCCGCGGGCTGGGACGCGTCGGCGGTCGGCACGACAACGGTCAGGGCGGCGGCGGTCGCCGCCGTCAGCGCGGCACGGTGAATTCTGCGGATCATGGGCCATCCCTTGCGCTTGGCTGGAACTCGCGCATTCAAGCCCCCGTTGGTGGCCACCACGGACCGCCGACATGGAGCCCGTCCGACCACTGTCTGAACCCCGGAATCAGCGGATGATCAGCCGCCGTCAAGGGGAGGACGGCAGGCTTGCCCCCATGACGACCAGCACCATGGGACACACACTGCGGAAGATCCTGATCGGCACGGCGCTTTCGGTGACGGCACTCGCCGGAACGATCGCTTTCGCGTCCCCCGCGGGAGCCGCCACCATCCAGTGCACCAGCTATCTGAACAACCGCGGCTACGAGGTCACCCAGAAGCACATCGAGTCCTGCCGGATCGGGGCCGAGGGCAACATGAACCTGTGCAGCGAACTGCTGGTGGACCTGGGCGTGGTACCGACACACGCCGTCCAGGCGTGCAAGCGGGCTTAGGCACCATCCCCGTAGTACGTGTAGGTCTCCACGTCGCCGTTGTCCCACGTCACGGTGAGCGTCGAGCCGTTGACCTCCAGATCGGCGGTCAAGTGGTAGGGGACGCCCGACACGTCCCAGCTCTGACAGTCCACGGCGAAGGAGCTCCCGTCGAGAACGCCGAAGCAGTTCAGGTAGGGCCGCCCCTCGGATTCGTTGGGCAGGTAGAAAACGGAGCCGTAGTCGCCGTCGAAGTCCAGCGAGGAGGCCGTCGCTGGATCCGGCGTGGTCATCCAGAAGCCCGCCAGTTCGGGCAGCATCGAGAGATCGGGCCCCTCGTCCTCGGTCGGACTGGGCGACGGCGGCGGAGTGTCACTCGGCTCGGGCTCCGGCTCGGGCTCCGGCGACTCGGTGGTCGGGTCGGCGGAAGGAGTGGCGGAGACACTCTCACTCGGCGAAGCCTCACCCCCGGCACTGTCGTCACCTCCGCCACCCCCACCACACGCGGCAAGCAGCAACACCCCGGCGGCGGCGCCGACGACACGTCTTCCCGACAACGGCAGCGGGTACTTCACCATGGGTCGGCCCCCCCGAGTCGATTCAAACGGATGAGCGGACTCTATCGGCCCGCTCACCCCTGCGAAGAGCTCTCTCCGGAAGGGAGCAGCGCCTGGCGCAGTGGCTCGCGCCAGGTGTCCGTTTCCGGGTCATAGGCGCCGAAGTCCGTGGCGAACTCCCAGTAGGCCCAGCTCATTCCCAGGCGGTCCGCCGTCTCCCGGACGCAGGCCGTCCAGCGGGCGCGGGAGTCCATGTCCGCTCGCTCGTATGCGCCGAACTCGCCGATGAACAGCGGGACTTCCATCGTCTCCGCCCAGTTCGCGGCGAGCGTCAGGTCGTCGGACACCGCCTTCCGGTCGGCTTCCTCGCCCCATGTCGTGCCGAGCCAGGGGGCGGAGTTGGCCACCCAGTGCGCGCCCTGATGCGTGAACGGGAACGGGGAGTAGTAATGGACCGTCACCAGCAGGTGGTCGTCGTCCGGGAGGTCGAGCTTCGGCAGTCCGTGGATGTCGTTCATCTCCGCCGAGCCGATGACCACCGTGCGCTCCGGGTTGGATTCCCGAACGGCGGCCAGCGCCTGACGCAGCAGCGCGTTCCAGCGCTCCGGGGTCAGGGCCGCGCGGGGCTCATTCAGGAGTTCGAAGCAGAGGCGGTCCGGGCGGTCGGCGTAGCGCGGGGCGATCTGGTGCCACAGCGCCAGGAACCGCTTGGTCTGTGCGTCCGGCGCGTCGTTCAGCGCGTGGTAGTGGTGCACGTCCAGCACCACGTTCAAGTCCCAAGCCAGGGCCTCGTCGATCGCCCGGTCGACGCGCTGGAAGAAGTCCTCCTCGATCGTGAACGGAGCACCCTCCGCCGCGTGTGCCGACCACGCCACCGGGAGCCGCACCGTGTCGAAGCCGGCCGCCCTGATCGCGTCGAAGTACCTCGGCAGCGGCGGCAGCGCCCGGGGGGAGCTGTCCTGGGCGTCCAGGGCGTTGCCCAGGTTGATTCCCGAGCCGAGCGTCGCGGAGGGCAGGGTGGGGCGCGGCATGTGGTCTCCGATCCGGGGCGTGGCGGGCGCCACTTTATCCCCGGGCGGACACCCGGCCATAGACATCCAGGAGGGTGTCCAGGACGCCGTCGATGGTGAAGCTGTCCCGGACCAGTTCGAAGGCGGCTCGGGACGCCAGCTCGTTGGCCGCCGGGTCCAGGAGCTCCAGGACGGCGTCCCCGATCGCCCCGCCGTGCGGCACCACCCGGCCGGCGCCGGCGCGTTCGACGTCGGGGGCCAGGCCGGTGGTGGCCGTGACCACGACCGGGGTGCCCACGGACATCGACTCCAGGACGGAGACGGAGAACGCGTCCTGCACCGACGGCAGGACAAAGACGTCGGCGGCCCGGAGTTGGGCCATCACCCGGTCCCGGCCGTCGATCGCGCCGATCGAGTCCAGGGCGCCCCGGACGCCCAACTCCTCGGCCAGCGCGAGCGTTTCCGCCAGTCCCCCGGTGTCCGGGCCCGCCAGCACGAAACGCGCGTCGGGGTGCTTGGCCAGCACGGCCGGCATCGCGGCGACGAAGTCGCGCGGGCGCTTGCCCTCCTGGATCCGGGCCAGGTACAGCACGGTGGGCGGCCCGTCGGTGCGGCGCCGCTCGGTCCCCGCGGGCACCCCGTTGACCAGCCGGTACTGCGGGCCGATCGGCTCGGGCGCGACCACGGCCGCCGTCTCGCGCCGCTCCCGCTCGGTGAGGTACAGCACCGCGTCGGCCCGCCGCAGGACCCGCCGCACGCCGAGCGCGTCCACGAGCCGCGCCACCCGCTTCTCGGTCGGGTCGACCATCCCGTGGGTCTGGAGCACCAGCGGCGTCCCGGCTCGAACCGCGAGCAGTGCGAACGGCAGCGTTATCAGGTCCCGCATCAGATGGACATGAACGATGTCGGCCGAGCGAACGAACTCCCAGGCGCGCGCGAGCAGTTGGGGCGAGGTGATGCCGCTGACCTCGAAGCGCGGCAGCACGTGCCGCGCATGGAAGAGCCGGACCGGCACCCCCTCCACCTCCCGCGGCAGCTCCGCCCCGCCGAACCCGTCCCCCAGCGCCACCAGCACGGCCCGCTCCCCGCGCTCGCGCAGCCCCCGGACCTGACTCAGAGCGACGCGCGTGGGCCCGCCGAACTCGTGCGTGGGCGTGTGCAGCGTCACGACATGCAGCACCTTCATGGCACCGTCCCCTCCCCGGATCGAGCTCCCCAGCTCGCCTGTGCACAAGATAGAGATACACTTATTAAAAGTGTAGACCTCATTACAGCCGAGCAGGGAGTTCCGGCGTGCGCAAGCCCGCGGAGATGTTCGACCGTGACCGGGAGTGGTCAGCACTCGACCGCTTTGTGACCGATGAGCAGCCGGGAGCGACCCTGGGTGTCGTCTCGGGTCGGCGCCGCCAGGGCAAGACCTTCCTCCTGGACGCGATCTGCCGGGCGGCCGACGGCTTCTACTTCGGCGCGACCGAGGCCACGGACGCGGTGTCGTTGCGCCGCATGAGCGCCGCTCTCACCGAGTACGCCAAGCCGGCGACCGCGTACCACTTCGCCGACTGGTCCGAGGTGGCGGACGCGCTGCTGTCCCTGGGCCGGGAGCGCCCGGTGCCCGTGGTCATCGACGAATTCCCCTACCTCGCCAAGGCCAACCCGGAGCTGCCGTCGATCCTCCAGCAGGCGTTCGGCCCACTGCGGGAGCAGCGCACCCAGTCCCGGACCAGGCTGCTGCTGTGCGGCTCGGCGCTCTCGTTCATGGGCAGGCTGCTGTCCGGTACGGCGCCGCTGCGCGGACGCGCCGGCCTGGAGCTGGTCGTGCCCACACTGGACCACCGGCAGGCCGCCCGGTTCTGGGGGGTCGACGACGACCCCCGGCTGGCGCTCCAGGTGCACGCGGTCGTCGGCGGCACCCCCGCGTACCGCCGCGAGTTCGCCCGGGGGGACGCTCCGGCCGGCCCGGACGACTTCGACGACTGGGTGATCCGCACCGTGCTCAACCCGGAAACGCCGCTGTTCCGCGAGGCCCGCTACCTGCTTGCCGAGGAACCCGATCTGCGGGACACCGCCCTGTACTTGTCCGTCCTCGGCGCGGTCGCGGAGGGCAACGCCACCCGCGGCGGCATCGCGGGACACCTGGGCCGCAAGGCGGTCGACATCGCCCACCCGATCAATGTACTGGAGGACGCCGGACTGCTCCGCCGAGATGCGGACGCCTTCCGGGAGAAGCGTTCGACCTACCAGATCGCCGAGCCCTTGATCGCCTTCCATCACGCGATCATGCGGCCGGTCTGGGACCAGTTGGAGCGCCCGGGGGCGGCGGAGCGCGTCTGGCAGGCGAGCCGGCGCCGGTTCACCAGCAATGTGCTCGGCCCGCACTTCGAACAGGTCTGCCGGGAATGGGCGTTGCATCACGCCGACCCCGAGCTCTTCGGCGGTCTGCCGGCACGCGTCGGCCACGGCACGGTCACGGATCAGGCGGCGCGCAGGAGTTACGAGGTCGACCTGGCCGTGGTGGGCATCCCGGACGGAGCCACCCGGCCGCCCCTGCTCGCCATCGGCGAGGCCAAGTGGAACGACACGATGGGCCTCGGCCACCTGGAACGCCTCGGCCGCGTCCGCGAAGCGATCACCCGCGCCGGTCGTTACGACACCGGCGGCACGCGATTGGTGCTGTGCGGCGGCGCGGGGTTCAACGAAGCGCTGCTGGAACGCGCCCGGAAGGACCGGGAAGTGGTGCTGGTCAGTCCCGCCGACCTGTACGGCGGTTGAACGCGCCCCCCTCCGGAGGGGGGCGCTGCCGCGCGGGCGGTCAAGCGATCACCTCGATCGGACACCGCACGCCACCGGCGCGCGCCAGGCGCGCGTCCGCCGTCACCAGCGCGCACTCGTACGCCTCAGCGGCCGCGACATAGGCCGCGTCGTACCCACTGACATTGCCTCTCAGCTCCCACATGCGGGGCATCAGGGAATCGGTCGGCACGACAGTGACCACCATGCGCGGGATGCCGGCGACAGCGCGCCGCGTGCGCTCATCGCTGAGCTTGCGGCCCAGCCAGAGGCCCCTGAGCGTACTGAAGACCTCGATTTTCCAGTGCTCCGGAACGACCCACACCGGGTCACGGGCCAGGACCGTTCGCGCGGCCTTGACCCGGGGCTCCGTCTCCGGGTCGGCGAACAGCAGCGCCGCGACCGACGCGTCGACCACGATCACGCGGCACCGCCGTGGCGCGCGCCCGGCGTCGTGTCGCGCTCGGCACGGGCAGCGTCCCGTGCCGCCACCACGTCCTCCACGGTGGGCCCGGGCTCACCGGGCCAGCTCTCGATTTCCTGGAGCAGGTCCAGATTCCTGGCGAACGACGCCTCGCGCATGACCAGTGCCAGCAGGAACCCTTGCAGGGACTGACCGTTCTCCCGGGCGCGAGCGGCCAGCGCGTCCCGTACTTCCTCCGGAACATCCCGGATCTGCAGTGCGACCATGCATGCATTTTACATGCAGCTCTGAATTCAGCGCACCCGCGCGACATCCGTCGTCGCCACCGGCAGCACCGGCAGCACCGGCAGTTCCCGCAGCCCCCGTACCGGTGAGCAGAACACCGGGAGGAACGCGCACGCCAGGCATGCGGCTCCCGCCCACACCGCCGCTCGTACGCCCGCCGTTTCGCCTATCAGGCCGCCGAGTGCCGCGCCGATGGCCAGGGCGCCGGTCAGGACGAAGCGGAAGGTGGCGTTCATGCGGCCGAGCAGGGGGGCCGGGGTCAGGTGCTGGCGCAGGGTGACGCCGAGGACGTTGTCGATGCCCGTCTTCGTCATGGCGGCCAGCCAGCCCGCGCCCGCCAGCCACAGCCAGGGGCCGTCGCCGACCAGCGCGACCGCGAGCGCGGCGGGGGCGAACCACAGGCCGGCCAGGCCCAGGGTGCGGCCGTGGCCGAGGCGGGCGGCCAGGCGGCGGGCGAGGGCCGCGCCGAGCAGGATGCCCACGCCGCCGGCCGCCCAGTACATCCCCAACGCACCGGCAGGCAGGCCGAGTTCGCGGGTGAACAGCACCGGCAGCATGGCGTTGATCATCTGTGCGCCCAGGTTGGTCAGCCCCGCGGTGAGCGCCAGCGCGCGGAGCTCGCGGCTGCCGAGGACGTGGCGCAGCCCCTCCCCGATCTCGGCCCGCAGGTCGCGCCCGGCGGCCGGGGCCGGGGCGGGCGCGAGGCGGGCGCCGACGCGGGTGAGGCCGGCGGCGGAGGCCAGGTAGGCGACGGCCCCGCCGAGAACCGCGAACGGCGCCGTGAAGAGCTGGACCAGGAAGCCGCCCGCGCCGCGGCCGGCGATGGTGGCGCCGGCCATCAGGCTCACCAGGGCGGAGTTCGCCCGCACCAGCCGTTCACGGCCGACCAGTTGGGGCAGAACGCTCTGCGAACCGACGTCGAAGAACACCGTCGCGCAGCCGGTCAGCAGCACCACCGCGTAGAGCTGCGCCAGCGACAGCACGTCCAGCCACCAGGCGATGGGGACCGAGGCGAACAGCACCGCGCGGGCCGCGTCCGCGACCACCAGCACCCGGCGGCCCGGCAGGCGGTCCACCCAGGCGCCCGCGGGCAGGCCAATGAGGAGGAACGCGGCCGTGGACAGCGCGGCCAGCGCGCCCGCCTGGCCGGGGCCCGCGCCGAGGGCGGTGACGGCGAGCAGCGGGATCGCCATATAGCCGACGTTGCTGCCGAGGTGGCTGAGCGCACCGGCGGCGAAGAGGATGCGGAAGTCGCGCAGCCGCCACGGTGAGGGGGGTGCTTCGGTCATGCCCGCCACCGTGCGCGACCGCCCTCCGTTCCCCCTATTGATTTACTCTGAGCTAAATGATCGAGATCGAGTTCAGCAGAGAGGACCTGGCCCGGACCCGCTTCGCGCTGTCCCCGCTGTGGGAGGCGGTCGCCAGCATCCGGATGCTCAAGGGCGCCGACGAGCAGGGTCTGCATGCCGCGTGGGTCCACCGGGTGCGCCACCAACTGGCCGCCGCGAGCACCGACTTCGGCCCGCTGTTCGACCTCGTGCCGGTGCCCGCCCGCTCGCCGTGGGCGGGCAGCGTCCCGGGGTTCCTCTGCCCGCCGCCCACCACGCCGCTGCCCTCGCTGGACGTCGAGCTGGCCACGGTCCGCGCCACCCCGCCCGCGCTGCTGCGCACAACTGCCGAGGTGCCGCCCGCACGCCTGGCCGCGCTGCGGGCCGACCCCACGGCCGGGCTCGCCCGGCTTGCCGAGCTGATCGAGGCGTACTGGGAGCTGGCGCTGGCCCCGTACTGGCCGCGCGTCCTCGCCCTGCTGGAGGGCGACATCCGCTACCGCGCCGGGCGGCTGGTCGAGGGCGGGGCCCAGCACCTGTTCGCCGACCTCGATCCGCAGGTCACCTGGGCCGGCGGAACACTGCACCTGGAGCACCGCACCGTGCGCGGCGCGCGCCAACTCGACGGCCGGGGCCTGCTGTTGGTGCCCTCCGCCTTCGTCTGGCCGCGCGTCTTCTCCGTGCTGAACGAGCCGTGGCAGCCGTCGCTGCGCTACCCGCCGCGAGCCGTCGGCACCCTCTGGCACGCCCGCCCGGCGCAGGTCTCCGAGGCGCTGGCCGGGGTGCTGGGCCGCTCCCGCGCGACCCTCCTGACCGAACTGGCCGCTCCCGCCTCGACCACCGAACTCGCCCGCCGCACCGGCCTGACCCCCGGCGGCGTCTCCCAGCACCTCACCGCCCTGCGCACCGCCGGTCTGGTCAGCGCCCACCGCGCGGGCCGGCAGGTCCTCTACGCGCGCACCCGTGCCGGACAGACGGTGATGGAAGCCGCCGGCGCGGGGCCACCGGCGGCTTGAAGCGCTCCGTCTCAGCGCCGTTCAAGATTCCGTCAAGCTCCCGGACCAGTGGGCTCCCCTAGGTTCGGCCTCATGCGCAGCGACAGAGGTTCATCGAAGAGGCTCCGCGCGTTCGGCCTGGCCGGCGCGGCGGTTTTCGGGCTGGCGCTGGTCCAGGCGCCGGCGAGCAGCGCGGAGGACGGAGCGGGCGGCGACGTGGGGACGCTGGCCACCTCCTATGTCGGGGACACCTGCAATCCGGAGGGAATCCGCGACTGTCTCTATCTGCACTACAACTCGTACGACGGGACCTACTTGGAACCCGAGGGCGCCTGCCACATGACCAATCGCAACATCTCCCGGCACTGGGGGATCGAGAACGGCAGCAACGACACGCGCTATGTGTTCCGCGACTACCAGCCCGCCGCGAATCCCGACTGCTGGGACGCCTCGGGGGACGGGCAGGGGCTGGTCAACAACGCGGCCTCCTACTTCAACGCGGACTGCGTCTCCTACCAGATCTACGCCGGGAACTCCGGCCAGGGCCACTCGCAGATGCTCAGGTACGGCAACGAGCTCGGCGGCCCCCTGGCCAGCGGCATCAAGAACGACAACCAGTCCCACTACACGCGATCGGGGTGCTGATGATGACCATCAGGCGGGTAGCGGTGCCGGCCGGGCTGGTGCTGGCACTGGCACTGGCGGCGGGGACGGCGATCGCGAACGAGGGCGGAAGCGACAACGCGGCCGAGACGGAGACGGGGACGGAGACGGCGGCGGTCGAGCTGGTCAACGAGGGTTGGCCCGCGCCCATGGCCGCCTCCGGACCGGCCGAGGGTCTGGTGCTGCCGCTGGAGGACTACCTCATCCCCTACCAGGACCAGGTGGCCTGGGAGACCGCGCGGCGGACGGTGGAGCAGGAGTGTGTGACCGAGCGCGGGCTGCGCTGGTTCGCGCCGGTGACCTACGTCGATCCGAGCATCCCCTACAACACCATGAACACCCCGCGCCGTTACGGCATCACCGTCCTGGCGGACGCGGAGCAGTACGGCTACGAGCTGCCGCCGCTCGACACCGCCGCCGCGACCAGCCGGTCGGCGGAGGCCACCGACACCGAGATCGCCGTGCTGACGGGCCGGACGGACGACGGTCAGGAGGTGGCGGAGGTCGACGGAATCGAGGTGCCCGAGGGGGGCTGCTACGGCGAATCCGCCCGGACCGTCGGTGAGTTGGACGAGGAGCTGGCCAACGAGCTGGCGGGGCAGGCCATGGAGGCGTCCGAGACGCACCCGGACGTGGTGGCCGCCATCGCCGACTGGTCCGCGTGCATGGCCGGGCACGGCTTCACGGTAGCCCACCCCTATGAGGCGTCGGAGATCACCACCGCCCCGGCCACGGAGGTCGCGGTCACCGACATCGGCTGCAAGGAGGAAGTCGGCCTGGTGGACACGTGGTTCGCGGTGGAGTCGGCGATTCAGGAGGACCTGATCAACGAGCACCGGGCCGCGCTGGACGGTGAGCGGGAGCAGAACGCCGAGGTGCTGGCCACCGCCGAAGCCCTCCGGTAAGTAACCACCCGCCCGCGGGCCCTCCGGCGCAAACCCGCCGGAGGGCCCGCCCCTTGCCTCCCCTGACCGATTTTCGGCCGTCACCGGGACGTCATCGCAGCGGGGGGCGTAGGACAGCTTGACTCCCCAGCATCGGGGCGAAGTTGTTCGCCTCACCGCTGGAGGACACCCATGTCACGATCCGCCCGGTCATTCTCCCGTCGGGGAGTTCTGGGAGTCGGCGGTGCGGGGGCCGCCGCAGTGCTGCTCGGAACGGGAGCCTGGAACGCCTCGGCCGCGTACGCCGCTCCGGCCCAGGGGGGCAATCCGTTCACCCTCGGTGTGGCCTCGGGCGATCCGCTGTCCGACGGCGTCGTGCTGTGGACGCGGCTGGCACCCGACCCGTTCGCGGCCGACGGCAGCGGCGGGATGCCGGCGCGGCCGGTGCGGGTGGAGTACGAGGTGGCGCGGGACGAGCGGTTCCGGTCCGTCGTCAGGCGCGACAGCGTGGTGGCCACCCCGGAACTCGGCCATTCCGTTCATCCCGAGATCCGGGGCCTGGCGCCGGACCGCGAGTACTTCTACCGGTTCCGCACCGGCGGGGAGGTCTCACCGGTCGGCCGGACCCGGACCATGCCCGCGCCCCACAGCAGGCCGCGCGAGCTGAACTTCGCGTTCGCCTCGTGCCAGGCGTGGCAGGACGGGTACTACACGGCGTACGAGCACATGGCCGCCGAGGACCTGGACTTCGTCGTCCACCTCGGGGACTACCTCTACGAGTACGGCGTGGCCACCAACAAGCGTGGCGTGACCGTGGACGCGCGGTTCCACGGCGAGACGTTCGACCTGGCCCGCTACCGGCTCCAGTACGCGCTGTACAAGACGGAGGCGCCGTTGCAGCAGGCGCACGCCCGTTTCGCGTGGATCATGACCATCGACGATCACGAGGTAGAGAACAACTGGGCGAGTGACATCTCCCAGGCCGACACCGAACCGGACCAGGACCCGGCGGTGTTCCGGCAGCGGCGGGCGGCGGCGTTCCAGGCGATGTACGAGAACATGCCGCTCCGGCGGCAGCAGATGCCCAACGGGCCCGACGTGCGGCTGCACCGCCGGCTGTCGTACGGCAGGCTGGCCGACCTCACCATGCTCGACACCCGGCAGTACCGTGACGACCAGCCCTGCGGCGACGGCACCTCGGCCACCTGCACGGACCGGTTCGACGAGAACCGCACGCTGCTGGGCGCGGAACAGCGGGAGTGGCTGCTCAACGGCTTCAGCCGGTCGGACGCCCGATGGCAGATCCTCGGCAACCAGGCCCCGATGGGACAGACCGACCTGGACGCCAGTGCGGAGACGACGCAGATCTTCCTCGACCCGTGGGACGGCTACGTGGCCGACCGGGACCGGGTGCTGGCGGCTGCCCAGGACCGCGGCGTGCGGAACCTGGTGGTGATCACCGGCGACCGGCACCAGAACTACGCGTGGGACCTCAAGCGGGACTTCACCGACCCGGACTCCCCGACCGTGGCCAGCGAGTTCGTCGGCACCTCCATCTCCAGCGGCGCCGACGGCGCGGACATGACGGCGGAGGGCGAGCGTTTCCTGGCGGCCAACCCGCACATGAAGTTCTTCAACGCGCAGCGCGGCTACGTCCGGGTCAACGTCACCGAGGAGCGGTGGCGCAGCGACTTCCGCGTGCTGCCGTACGTCACCCGGCCCGGCGCCCCGATCTCCACCCGGGCGAGCTACGTGGTGGAGGACCGGCGGCCGGGCGTGCAGGAGGGCTGACGCCAACCGGACGGCGGTCCTTCCCGTTCCCGGCGCGGAACGGGAAGGACCGCCGTCCCGGGGCAGGCGGCCGTTACCTCGTGCCCATGTCGACCGTCCAATAGTGGCCACCCGAACCGCCCTGGTGATGGCCGGTACCGGCCTCCTGGACCGAGCAGTTGAGGATCAGGTTGCGGTGGCCCCAGCTCCACGGCGCGTCGTCCTGCATCCAGAAACGCACCGCCGCCTCGGCTGTCGGGAATCCGGTGGCCACTATTTCCGCCCGAAAAGTGTTGTAGCCCGCCTGACTCATGGGCTCGCCGTCCTCCCAGACCAGTTTTCCGCTGGGTCCACGGTGCATGTTGACATCGCTGTTGACCCACTCGATGGGGCGGCTCGCCAGGAAGGTGTTGTGATCGCGGGCGACATCCCGTAGCCGCGGGGAAAGCTGGAAAGCATTGGCGCACGGGCTCATGGCGGCGCCCGAGGCATTCCCATTGGGCGGATACTTCTCCGGGTGTGCGCGCGCGTCGCTGATCACATCGAAGAGTTCCTGATCGCTCATGCTTTCCAGGCTAATTTCTCGCACGTGTGTCTTCCACTTGAACGCTGCGCACGGCCCGTGCGTTGTGCACCGGCTCCGGTCCCCCCGCCGCGCGAGCGGGGGACCGGAACGGTGGGGGTCAGGACGCCGTGACCGTGTCCACGAACGCCTGCCAGGCGGCGGCGGGCACGACGAGCGCCGCACCCTCGGGACGCTTGGAGTCGCGCACCGGCACCACACCCGCGTCGGCGGCGAAGGTCCGCGCGAACTCCACACAATTCCCGCCCTCGCCATTGCTGTAGCTGGACTTCTCCCACACCGCGCGGGACAGGTCAAAGGCGGCACTCATAGGGTGTACTCCTCCAGGATCTTGCGCATCAGGGCCAGCGATTCGGCCGGGGGCATCGCCTCCGCCCGCAGCCGATCGTAGACCTCCGTCGCGCGGTCCACCGACTCCTGGGCGTCGGTCAACTGCCCCCCGATCAGCGTGTCCGCGTAGACGATGCGCGACCGGTCGGCGAAGGTCAGCAGGGTGAAGCTCTCGGCCGCAGGCGGGGCGCCCGCGCCGAACGGCAGGATCTGGACGATGGTGTTGGGCGTCTGGGCGTCCTGGATGAGCTGCTCCAACTGCTCGCGCATCACCGAGGGGGTGTCGCCCACCATGGTGCGCAGGGTGCTCTCGTGCAGGACCACCCAGAGCAGCGGCGGGTTTTCGCGCTTCAGGATCTCGCGGCGCCGGTAGCGCGCCTCGGCCTTGGCCTGGATCAGATCGTCCGCCTCGCGCGGGCGGGCCGCGCGGATGACCGCCCGGGCGTAGGCGGGGGTCTGGAGGATGCCCGTCACCAGACTGGCGTTGTAGTCCAGGATGGTGACCGCCTCGCGCTCCAGCTTGACGTACGGCTGGAACCAGGAGGCGTGCCCCCGCTTGGTCACCCGCTCCCGCAGCCGCACGAACAGCCCGTTCGTTCCGAACGCCTTGTCGCAGCCGCACATGAACTGCTCGCTGGGCAGCACCGCCCCCGCTTCCACCTTGCTGACATAGCTCTCCGAGTAGCCCGTGGCCTTGCCCAGATGCTTTTGCGTCAGCTTGCGGCCCTCCCTGGCTTCTTTGATCTCGACACCGAGATAACCAAGGTCATTCAAGTTCCCCGCGGGAACCTCGTCGTCAGCCACGGTGACCTCCCCTCATCACGTACCGTCACGCTCGCCGGGCCGGACCGTTCCTCTTCATGTCCCGCGTCGCGACCCGTTTCGTGCTGATCTAGTAGTGCCCCGAGCACACAGAGTACTCACTCGAACAGACGGATTTTCGCCCCCGGAGGGTCAGATGACGGATGCGCCACCCCCCTCTCCACCGCCCCAGCCGCCCCAAACACCGCAGCAGGACGGGGAGGAGAGCCCGACGCTCGCACAGTTGCGCGAGAAGGTCCGGGAGGCCAACGCCGCCAGCGAGGCCAACGTACTGAGCAAGGGCGGTGCCGCGCGGTGAACGGGGTGCTGATGGCGATAGAGGTGGACGCGGCCACGATCAGGATCGGCGATCAACTCATGATCGGCGGACAGGCGTTCACCGTCCTGGACATGGTGACGATGGGCGTCGACGTGAAGCGGCTGCACTTCGCCTCGGGCGAGACGTTCACCATGCGGCGCGACACCGTGCTGTGGGCGACGCGCCGCATCGACCCCCGGCTCAGGCGTCGTGGGCGGGCAGGGTTTTTTCCAGGAGGGTGACGGCGTACCGCTTGCCGTCGATGGCGCGCTTGCCCTGCTGTTCGCCCACCGCCGTGTAACCGGCCTCCTGGTAGTACGTGCGCAGCCGGGGGTTGGTGGCGAGGCAGTCCAGCCTGGCGAGCGGGCGCCCCCACGCCCCGATGCGGCGTTCGGCCTCGGCCAGCATCCGCCGCCCGGCGGCGGGCGGCGCGGTGCGGCGGTCGATCATCAGCCGGTGGATGTACCCGGCGACGGGCGGCTGTTCGCCCCAGGCGCCGGGGTCGTCCCACCACAGCTCCCAGGCCCCGACGAGCGGTCCGTCCGGCCCGATGGTGGCGAGCCACACCTCCCCCTCGCGCAGCCGCGCCCGGAAGTGGTCCTCGCCCAGCTCCCCCGGCCGCCACTGGTCGATCCCGCGCTCCATCTGCCAGCGTGCGGCCGTGTCCCGCAGCCGCACCAGCTCGGCCAGGTCGCCGTCCTCCGCCTGCCGGTACGAGAGCGCGGACGGTCCGGACAAGGTTTCGATCATGAGGCTCATCCTGCCCCACGAAGCCCGTGGGGTCACCGGATCGGACGGAGCGGGCGTTCCAGCGGCGGGTCAGTGGACGTATCAGCGCCTGGTCAGGATTTATCAAGTCCGCTCCCACAGACTCACATGAGCCCGGTTGCGCTCAGCCACCAACGGACCGGAAGGGGAACAATGGCACACCGGCACAGACCCCGGGGAACCCGACTCCTGGCGACGGCGGCCGTCGCCACCACACTCGCCCTGGGACTCCTCCAGGCGCCGGCGTCCCACGCGGACGACGGGAACGACGTGGGGGCACAGGCCACGATCAACGTCGGCGACACCTGTGACGAGGCGGGCATCCGCGACTGCCTGCTCCTGCACTACAACTCGTATCCGGCGGGCAGCGCGCCCAACTCCGCGTGCCACGCGAGCAACCGGAATCTGGGCAATCACCGTGGCCAGGAGGACGGGAGCAACTACCTGGCCTATGTGTTCCGGACCGGTTACGGTCCCGGCTGCCACAACGAAAGCGGATACAACGAGCGGCTGGTGAACAACGCCGCCTCCTTCAACAACCGGGACTGTGCCAACTTCCAGATCTACGCCGGCACTTTCGCCACGGGCCACTCCCGGATGGCCTACCACAACACCATCGGGCAAATGGGCACCGACCTCAAGAACAACAATGAATCCCACTATGCAAGGTCGGGTTGCTGATGCGAGGGCTGATGCGAGAGACGCGCGCCTGGGCCCGGATCGCCGTCCCGGGCGGGCTGGCGCTGGCGCTGGTCGCCGGCACCGCCGCCGTCGCCGCCACAAGCGGCGGCTCACCCGCCGACAGCACCGCGAGCGCCGGCGACGCCATGGCAGTGCGGCTCGTCGACGAGGGCTGGCCCAGTGCCGTTCCGGCCTCGGGGCTCGCGGAGGGGCTGTCGCTCCCGCTGGAGGAATACCTCATTTCCTACCCGGATCAAGTCGCCTGGGACACGGCGCGCCGGTCCGTCGAGCAGGAGTGCGTGACCGAGCGGGGGCTGCGCTGGTTCGCCCCGGTGCTGTACGCGGACCCGTCGTTCTCCTACAACACCATGAACACCCCGCGCCGTTACGGGATCACGGTCCTGGAGGACGCCCAGCGTTACGGGTATGAACTGCCCGAGCCCGCGGAAGTCGCGACGGCGTCGGCGGAGGCGACCGACGCCGAGATCGCCGTCCTCACCGGGCGGACCGAGGCGGGCGAGACCGTCTCGGAGATCGACGGCATCGACGTGCCCGAGGGCGGCTGCGTCGGCGTGTCCGCCGAGACCGTGGGGATGCTGGACGAGACCCTGGCCAACGAGCTGGCCGGACAGTCCATGGAGGCGTCCCGGTCCCACCCCGACGTGGTCGCCGCCATCGGGACCTGGTCCGCCTGCATGGCGGAGGCCGGCTACGAGGTGGCCCACCCCTATGACGCGGGGACGCTCACCACCGCGCCCGCCCAGGAGATCGCCGTCACCGACATCGGCTGCAAGGAGCAAGTCGGCCTTGTCGAGACGTGGTTCGCGGTGGAGTCCGCCGTTCAGGAGGACCTGATCGGTGAGCACCGCGCCGCGCTGGAGGAGGAACAGGCGCGGAACGACGCCGTTCTGGCGGTCGCCGCTTCTCTCCAGTAACCCCGAGTGACCCGACAGGACCCTCCGGCCGCACCCCTGGCCGGAGGGCCTGTCACTGTGCGCAAGAAAGGGGAAGAAAGTGACATATCGGCATCGATTGCGCCGGAGACACCGGCTGTGGGGGACGGGCGTACTCGCCACCGCCCTCGCCGTCGGACTGCTTCAGGCACCCGCGTCCCGGGCCGACGAGGCGGGGCCCCAGTCCGTCTACGACATCTGGGACCAGCTCGAACCGGCCGCCCCGGCCGTGGAGCCCGCGCCCGAGGCGCCACCGTCCGTGGCGGAAGACGAGCGGGCCGAACTGCTCGGCGGTGACTGGGAGTCGTCGAACGACCGGGCCTGGACCACGACCGGGGACGTCACCGGCTTTCATCTCCTGGTCGCCGACGCGAGCGACGGCTACGCGTGGCGGACCGCCGCCACCCTGGCCGAGCCGGGCTTCGACGCCGACTCCTGGATCGGCAACGCGTGCGTGACCGGCGACGGCGAATGGGCCGTCGCCGTCTACGCGCCCCGCACCTTCACCAACGAACCGGAGCTGATGGCCCGGGGCGGGTTCACGGCCGTGGTGAACCTCGACTCGGGCGAGGTCACGAAGCTTCCGCAGCAGGCGTCGCTGTCCTACTACAACCCCGGCTGCGGCGTCGGGGACACCGCCGTGCTGACCCAGTCCGGCGGCGAGGACTTGAACGGCACCCGGCTGACCGTTCTCGACGTGCCCGGGGGCGAGCTGGCCGAGCCGGTCGAGGTCGAGGGGCAGGTCACCTCCGCCGTTCCCGTCGAGGACACCATCTACGCGGCGGGCGCGGGCGGCGTGGTCCGCGTCGGCGACGACGGCGAACTGACCGATGTGGCCGGCACCGACAACGTTCCCTACCGGCTCACACCGGACGCCGACGGCGGCCTGGTCTTCATGGACCACGACGGCGAGGAGACGGCGCGGGCCATGCGGCTCACCGGGCGGCAGCTCGACCGGGGCGGGGCCGAGCCGGCCACGCTGGCCGAGGGCCCGCTGACCGGCACCGGGCTGACGCGGACGGCCGCCGGGCAGGTCTGGCTGACCGGCGAGACGGAACAGGTGGCCGATGAACTGCCTGCGCAGGTCCGGGTGTTGCCCGATACCCCGCGCGAGGCGACGGCTTCCACCCGGGGTGAGGCGCTGATCGGCGGCGTGGCCTGGGCGGACGGCGGCGACTCCCGCACCACGGCCGAGGCCGAGTGGGGCGCGTCCCGCCCGGTGCGGGTGGACATGACGGCCATGGCCACCGAGGAGGACCTCGGCTTCACCGTCACCCCCGACCCCGTGGCCGCCACCGGCCCGGCCGAGGCCGAGCAGGACACCCCCGAGACCCTGGCCTCCCGCACCGAGGTGGTGGAGAGCGAGCGGACCTGCTCCGTGCCGCGCAACAGCCCCACCGACCAGGCGCTCCAGCCCAAGCCGCGCCAGGTGGAATGGGCGGTGGACCAGGCGATCAACAACACCCTGAACAACCACATCTCCCGCCCGGCGAACTGGAAGAACCTCGGCATGCCGGCCTACCAGCCGCAGTCCGCCGACATGTTCCCCCGGCCCGCGCTGGCCGGCGGCGGACGCGTGCCCGCGCAGGTCCTCCTCGGCGTCACCGCCCAGGAGTCCAACATGTGGCAGGCGTCCCGCTACACCGTGCCGGGTGTCACCGGGAACCCGCTCATCGGCAACTACTACGGCATCGACTACTACGACGGCGACTCCTCCAACGACTGGACGGTCGACTGGGCCGAGGCCGACTGCGGCTACGGCATCACCCAGGTCACCGACCACATGCGCCGCGCCGGGCACGAGGACGGCGGGCCGGCCGCCTGGCCGTACCAGAAGCAGCGCGCGGTCGCCCTGGACTACACCGTCAACATCGCGGCCGGGCTGAGCATCCTCTCCGAGAAGTGGAACCAGACCCGCAACGGCGGCCTGACCGTGAACAACGGGGATCCGGCCAAGCTGGAGAACTGGTTCTTCGCGTTGTGGGCCTACAACTCCGGCTACTACCCGCAGTCCCAGGCCGGACAGAACGGCGGCGCCTGGGGCGTCGGCTGGGCCAACAACCCGGCCAACCCCGAATGGGACCCGGCCCGCGACAACTTCATGGAGGACCGCTACGGCAACCCGCAGTACGCCGACGCTGCCCACCCGCAGGACTGGCCCTACCAGGAGAAGGTCCTCGGCTTCGCCGCGCACCCGCTGGAGGCCCTGGAGGCGCCCAACACCATGGTCGCCGGCTTCCGCGCCGCCTGGTGGAACGGCACCGAGGGCGACGCGCTGACCCCCGGCACCGCCAAGTACTACCGGGCCGGCGTCAAGCCGCCCATGACGCTCTTCTGCACCTCCGCCAACAACTGCGACCCGGGCGCGATCACCTCGCCGTCCGGCCCCTGTGAACGCTCCGACTACCGGTGCTGGTGGCACGCCCCGGTGACCTGGAAAGACGACTGTTCCTACACCTGCGGCAATGAACTGGTCCGGTTCAACTCCACCTATCCCGAGGAGCCCGACGGAACCGCCTATCCGCCCAACTGCGCCCTGGACGACATCCCGGCCAACGCGCTGATCGTGGACAACCTGGACGACGACGTGCCCTCCGTCCGCCCCGACTGTGACAAACCCTGGCACCAGGCGGGCACATACTCCGTCGACTTCGGGCCCGGCGAACTCAACGACAGCGGCCAGCGGGTGTGGCCGGCGAAGGTCGACTACCACCAGCTCGGCGCGGGCTTCGCCGCCGGATTCACCTTCGCCCACGGCCGCGAGCTGGACGTCCTGGGGCAGCGCCTGAACGTCGAGGCCACCTGGGCGTTCGACAACACGGTCAACAGCCCCGGCATCGTCGCCGTGCACCTGCCCGACCACGGTGCCCGCACCACCTACGCCCGCTACGAGATCGACACCGCGTACGGCACCGAGGTGCGCAGGATCAGCCAGTACGGCACGGGCAACCGCTGGGTCCTGCTGGGCGCGTTCATGTTCGACAACCAGCCGGTCATCCGGCTGGACAACTCGGTGCCCGGCGGCAACGGCGAGGACAACGTCGCCTTCGACGCCGCCATGGTGATCCCCGTCGACGGCGAGTTCGTCGAGGACACCGTGGAGGCGGTGGCCTACTTCGACGAGGACCAGAACCTCGACGCACACGGCTCCGCGGACTTCCTGGCCACCCCGTTCGCCGACCGGGGTTCGTTGTACGACTGGGCCATGGACCGGACCGGGGACGTGCTGGACCTGCCCGCCTGCACCACCCAGCAGACCAGCAGTTGCGCCGGTCCGGCCATGCGCGAGGCGATGCAAGCCTGGCGCACGCAAGTGGAGGAGGCCGGCACCCACCCCACCGACCATCCCGACGGCAGCAGCATCCCGGCTTGGCTGAACTTCTCCAATCCGGTCTCCCAACGCCCCATTTCCACCACCAGACCCGACTACTTCGACACGGACGACGGCTCCTACAAGATCCGCCAGAGCGTCACCGTGTCCTACATCGTGCTGGAGGACGGCTACATCCTGGACGGCACCGAGTACGCCGAGTTCGACGACCGGACCGGCGACACCCACCTGCCGCAGTTCGTCCGTGACATCTTCGACGCCATCGAGGAGGACTTCGGAATCGAGGAGCCCGACTTGACCTATAGCGCCACCGACATGAACGAACACGACGGGCGCGTCACCACCACGAGCACCAGCGCCACCGGCATCCTGCCCGGGCGTGCCTACGATCCGGTGGCCTCCGGCCCGTTGACGATCGACAGGCACGGGCAGCCCGCCTCGGACGCCGTTCCGGCGGAATGTGTGGCCGTCCAGTACACCTCGGGCGGATCCATCGGCTACCGCCCCGCGGTCAGTGACGAGGCACTCCTGCACCAGCCCGTGGGCAACTGGACAGCCGAGGTCCAGTCCGACCTCAACGTCCCCGCGCCGGTCTGGCTGGTCGCCTCGGACATCAGCCAGCACTTCTTCAACAGCGGCGCGTTGTCGCTGTTCCGCAACGCGCCGCCCATCTGGCAGGAACTGCACTTCTGGTCCTGCGCGGACGGCGGCATCAGAAAGCCCAGCGGATATTCCCTGCTGCGTTCCAGTTTCATGCCGGACCAGTACCTCTACCACGACGGCGTGGCCATGAACCTGGACGGCAACCAGACCGGCAGCGCCCACGTGTGGTCCGGTGACTTCCACTCCTTCTCCAACCCCGTGCCCGCCATCTCACCGATCGGGGATCCGTCGGACACCCCGTACGAGCGGTGCACCAACACCTCGGGGCACGGCGGCAACCCGTGGGGCATCGACATGTTCGACGCCGCGGGGGTCAATCCCGAGGGGCAGCACTGCACCAACGCCCCGTATCTCCACTGACGCGTCCCGGCGCGTCACCCCCCGGTGCCCGGGGCGGGGGTCAGGCCCCCGCCCCGGGCACCACCAGTCCCGACTCATAGGCGGCGACGACGGCCTGGGTGCGGTCGCGCAGCCCCAACTTGGCGAGAATCCGGCTTACATGGGTCTTCACCGTCTCCTCGCTGACGTGCAGACGCCCGGCGATCTCCGGGTTGGACAGGCCCTCCGCGATGAGCCGCAGCACCTCGGTCTCGCGGGGGGTCAGCGCGTCCAGGCGGACGGCGGGCCGGGAGGACCGCTTTCCGGGCCGGATCCGGGCGAACTCCGCGATCAGCCGCCGGGTCACGGTCGGCGCCAACAGCCCCTCACCAGCGGCCACGACGCGGACGGCGTCGAAGAGGCGTTCCGCCGTGACGTCCTTGAGGAGGAACCCCGCGGCGCCCGCGCCCAGCGCGTCGTAGACGTGCTCGTCCAGGTCGAAGGTCGTGAGCACGAGGACGCGGATGCCCGTCCCCGCCAGCCGCGCCGTCGCCTCGATGCCGTCCATGACCGGCATGCGGATGTCCATCAGCACCAGATCGGGGCGCAGTTGGCGGCAGACGCGGACGGCCTCGGCGCCGTCGGCAGCCGTGCCGACGACCGTGAAGTCGGCCTGGGTGGCGAGGAGTCCGGCGTATCCGGCGCGAACCACCTCGTGATCGTCGGCGATGACCAGGCGCAGGGGTGTCGTCACGGGTCCTCCCCCGCCGGGAGCGTGGCCTCGATGAGGAACCCCCCGCGCCGGGCCGGGCCCGCGCGGAGCGAGCCGCCGACCATCGCGGCCCGCTCGCGCATGCCCAGCAGCCCATGACCGGCGCCGTTCATGTCGCCGCCACTGGGGCCGTTGTCCCGGACGCGCAGGCGCAACGCGTCGTCGGCGTAGTGGAGTTCGACGTCGACCGCCGCGCCGGGGGCGTGCCGGCGGGCGTTGGTGAGGGCTTCCTGGACGATGCGGTAGGCGGTGAGTTCGACGCCCGGGCCCAGCGGACGGACCCGGCCCTCGACGATGAGACGGGTGGTGGCGGAGGAGGCGTCGCGGGCCTCGTCGACGAGCTCGCCGAGCTGTTCCAGGCCGGGTTGCGGGCGGCGTTCGGGCCTGGCCGCCCCGCCCGCGTCCTCGCGGAGCACGCCGAGCAGGCGGCGCATCTCGGTGAGCGCGGCGCGGGCGGTGTCGCCGATCGCCAGGAGCCGTTGCGCTCCGGCGTCGGGCAGGCCGGGCGTGGTCAGCCGGGCGGTCTCGGCCTGGACGGCGATCATCGAGATGTGGTGGGCGACGACGTCGTGCAACTCCCGTGCGATCCGCGCCCGTTCGCCGCGCGCCGCGTGCTCCAGCAGGGTGTCGGCGATGGCCCGCTCGGTGGCGCTGTGCGCGAGCGCGGTCTCCCGGGCCCGGCGGGCGAGGCCGGTGCCGGCCGCGGCGGCGGCGCAGGCGGCGACCAGGACGGCGTGGAAACGGGCCGGGGCGTCGGAGCCGCCCGGGGCGCTGATCGCGTAGGCCACGAAGGGCAGCGGCAGCAGGGCGGCAGGCACCCGGGGGCCGTGGCGGCCGGCCCGGTAGAGGCAGCCGACGACGCCGGCCAGCCCGGCCGCGGTCAGCACGTGGAACGGGGCGAGCGCGAGCATGCCCGCGGCGGTGGCGATCAGCGCGGACAGGGCGGGCGGCCCGCCCAGCGCGACAGGCGCCGTCGAGCCGAGGGCGAGCGACAGCGCCAGCGGCAGGCGCACATCGCCGTCCGCGCGCAGCAGCACCTCGCCCGCCGCGAGCAGCGCCAGCAGCGCGGCGGCCACCACCGGTGTCTCCGGCCGGCGCCAGGTCGTCCTCACCCTCACACGGGCCATTCTGACCTGCGGCGGTCCCGGTGAAGTCCCTCACGCGAGGGATACGAAGAGCGCTCCCCGGCGTGACGACCCGGCCGGGGGCCGTCCCTAGCCTCGCTGCCATGAATGACATCGAAGTGCGCGGACTGCGCAAGCGGTTCGGCGCGGTCACGGCCGTGGACGGGCTGTCCTTCACGGTGCCGCCGGGGCAGGTCACCGGCTTCGTGGGCCCCAACGGCGCGGGCAAGTCCACGACCATGCGCATCGTGCTGGGCCTGGACGCGGCGGACGAGGGCACCGCGCTGATCGGCGGGCGGCCGTACCGGGCGCTGCGCGCCCCGCTGTGCGAGGTGGGGGCGCTGCTGGACGTGGCGGCCGTGCACCCCAGCCGGCGCGGGCGCGACCATCTGTTGTGGATGGCGCACTCCCACCGGCTGCCCGCGCGGCGCGTGGACGAGGTGCTGGAACAGGTCGGGCTGAGCCAGGCGGCCCGGCGCCGGGCGGGCGGCTACTCGCTGGGCATGCGCCAACGGCTGGGCATCGCCGCCGCGTTGCTCGGGGACCCGCCGGTACTGCTCTTCGACGAGCCGGTCAACGGCCTCGACCCGGAGGGCATCCGCTGGATCCGGGGCTTCCTGAAAAGGCTGGCCGCCGAGGGCCGGGCGGTGCTCGTCTCCAGCCATCTGATGAGCGAACTGGAGGACACCGCCGATCACTTGATCGTGATCGGGCGAGGCCGGGTGATCGCCGACACGGGCGTCGCCGAGCTGCTGGCCGCCGCGTCCGGGGACCGGGTGGAGGTGCGCACCAGCGACCGCACCCGGGCGATGACGGTCCTCGCGGACGCCGGGGCGACCGTGGCCGCCACCGGACGCGACACGCTGACCGTGTCGAAGCTGGCGGCGGAACGCGTCACCGCGCTGCTGGGCGGCGCGGGGGTGGCGTTCTCGGGGGTGGCGGCGCACCGGGCGACGCTGGAGGAGGCGTACATGGAACTGACCCGGGACGCCGTGGAGTTCGCCGCCGAGTCCGCCGGGGAGGGGGAGCAGTGACCACGCTCACGCCGCCCCGGGCGGCCACGGTCACCGGAGGGCGGGACGGGTTCCTGCCGCTGGTGCACGCGGAGTGGACCAAGCTGCGCACCGTGCGCCGCTGGTGGCTGACGCTGGCCGCCGCCGTCGCGGTGACCGTGCTGATCTCCCTGTTCTCCGCGTCGAGTTCGAGCGTGCAGACGAGAGGGGGCGGGCCGCCCGCGCCGACTGGGCCGGAGGGCCAGCAGATCCACGACAGCGCCCTCTTCGTGCACCGCGAGCTGGCCGGGGACGGCAGCGTCACGGCCCGGGTGACCGGGCCCTTCGGTGCCGGGCCCGAGCAGGCGCCCGAGTGGGCCAAGGCGGGGCTGCTCATGCGGGAGAGCACCGAACAGGGTGCGCCCTACGCGGCGTTGATGCTCACCGCCGAGCACGGGGTGCGGCTCCAGAGCGAGTACGCGCGGGACATGGCCGGGAGCGACACGCCCGCCGGCACCCCGCGCTGGCTGCGGCTGACGCGCGAGGGCGGCACCATCACCGCCGAGGAGTCGGCCGACGGACAGGACTGGCAGCAAGTCGGCACGGTGGGCCTCACCGAGGAGGGCCCCGTCGCGGTCGGGATGTTCGTCGCCTCGCCCGAGATCCACTCCATGGAGCGGGAGTTCGGCAACGTGTCGGTGTCCATCAGCTCGTCCCGCTCCACCGGTGTCTTCGACGAGGTGGCCCTCGACGGGGCCGCGCAAGGAGACTGGGTGAGGACCGACATCGGCGCGCGACCGGACGCGGGGCCCGGCGCGCCACCGGCCGAGGCGGGCGAGGCCGAGGAGTCCGGGGGCACGTTCACGCTCACCGGCTCGGGCGACATCGGACCCGCCTCCGGAATCAACGACCTGGCGTCGATGGCGCTCACCGGCAGCCAGCTCGGCCTGGTGCTGATCGCCGCGCTCGGCGTGCTGTTCATCACCGCGGAGTACCGGCGCGGCATAATCCGCACCACGTTCGCGGTCAGCCCGCGCCGGGGCCGGGTGCTGGCCGCCAAGGCACTGGTGATCGGCACGGTCGCGTTCGGCGCCGGACTCGTCGCGTCCTTCGGCTCGTTCCTGCTCACCCTGCCCGTGCTGCGGGACAACGGGCACCGGCCGCCCGTCTTCCCCGAGATCTCGCTGAGCGACGGGCCCGTGCTGCGGGCCGTGATCGGCACCGCCGCCGTCCTCGCGCTGATCGCCGTGCTCGCGCTGGGCCTGGGCGCGCTGATGCGCGGCACGGCGGCGGCGATCACCACGGTCGTGGTGGTGCTGGTGCTGCCGCTGATCCTGATCGGCTCGCTGCCGCTGGACCTGTCGCGGTGGCTGCAACAGGCCACACCTATCGCCGGGTTCGCCGTTCAGCAGACGGTGCCGCGCTACGGCCACGTGGCCGGCCTGTGCCTGCCGGAGGAGGGCTGCTACCCGCAGGGGCCCGCGACCGGCCTGCTGACGCTGGCCGCGTATGCCGCCGCCGTCCTGGCGATCGCCGTGTGGCGGGTGCGGAGGCGGGACGCGTGAGGGGCGCGGTGCGCATGGAGTGGACCAAACTCCGCACACTGCCGAGCACGTGGTGGCTGCTGCTGGCCCTGGTGGGCACGACGGTCGCGGTGGGCGTGGCCACGGCCGCGTCCCTGTCCGCCGGGGACTGCCCCGCGCCCGCCCACTGCGACGAGGACACCGTGAAGCTCAGCCTCACCGGGGTGTGGGCCGGGCAGGGCGCCGTCCTCGTGCTGGCGGTGCTGTCGATGAGCGGCGAGTACGGCGCGGGCACCATCGGCACGACGCTGCGGGCGGAGCCGGGCCGGACGCGGGTGCTGGCCGCCAAGGCGCTGGTGGTGTGCGGGCTGACGGTGGCGACCGGGGCGGCGGGCGTGGCCGGTTCGCTGCTGGCCGGCCGGGCGCTGCTGACCGCCGAGGGGTTCCCGGTACCGGCGCTCGGCGACGAGTCCCTGCTGCGGGCGGCGGGCGGCACGGTGCTGTATCTCGCGCTGGCCGCGCTGATCGGGCTGGGCGCCGCCGCCGCGCTGCGCGACACGGCGACGGCAACGACGGCGGTGCTGGTGCTGTTCTACGCGTTCCCGCTGCTGGCCGGGCTGCTGGCCGACCCGGACTGGCAGGAGACCGCGCAGCGCGTGGCGCCCGCGACGGCCGGCTTCGCCATCCAGTCGACGATCGAGCTGGACCGGCTGCCGATCGGGCCCTGGGCGGGGCTGGGCGTGGTCGGCGTCTGGGCGGCGGGGGCGCTGCTGGCGGGCGGCACGATGCTGAGGCTGCGGGACGCCTGAACGCGCCCCTTCAAGCCCAGGCGCCTCAGGCCCGGGCCGTGACCGTCAACTCGTCCCCGACCGACAGCTTTCCGCCGCGCGGCACGGAGAACTTCACGCCGAACGCGACCCCGCCGCCGGGGTGGCGGCGGTAGGTGGCGAGGGTGCGCAGCGGCTCGGGGCCCGCCCGGTCGCCGCTCTCCTGATCGACCAGGGTCACGGCGCAGCGAATCGCGGGCTTGGCGTAGGCGAGTTCGGCGGCGCCGACGGTGAGACGGCGCAGCCGGTCCTCGGCGTGCGGCTCCTCCAGCCCGGGGCCGGCCGCCACGACGTTGGGACGGAAACGGGCCATCGGCACGGGCGCCCGGCCAGCCGCTGTAATGCGCTCGTTCAAGTGGTCAAGGCTGGCCGTGGTGGTGAGGTGCAGGGCGCCGCTGTCGGCGTACCCGCAGGTGCCGGGCGTCTCGCCGTCGGTGACCCGGGCGTGGTCCGGCGGCACCCCGACCAGGCGGCTGGGCGCACCGAGCAGCGCGGTGAGCCAGGCGGCGGCGTCCTCCCCCTGGTCGATGCCGGTGAACGGCTTCCCGAACAGCCGGAGGTCCCGCCGCTCGTCGTCCACCACCACCGGCACGTCCACGGCCCCGGCCGCGTCCGGCCCGCGCAGGGTCAGCAGCTCGCCGCCCGCGTCGATCTCGGGGCGGATCAACGCCAGCCGGGGGTCGCGGCGTTGACTGCGGAAGGTGCCCTCGGCGTCGACGACCATGAACGCGCGGTCGTACGCGAGCCCGGCCGCCGTCATGAGCGCCGTGCCGAGCGCCATGCCGGCACAGCCCTTCACAGGGTAGGAGTACAACTCCTTGATCTTCGCCATGCCGTCCACGGTAACCGCCCGCGTTCCGCCCCGGTTCCGCTACGGAACCGTCACAGAGCGTCCGCGGGGCGAGGACGCGGGGACAATGGAAGGGACAACGGGAGGTCCACATGCCAACCACGAATCCGGCGGTAAAGGCTGTGACCGCGCGTGCCCGGGAGGCGGGACTAGCGATGCGCCGTGCCAGTCAGCGGTGGCTGATTCGCAGGGTGATGTTGAACATCGCCGGCCGGCGGTACGCCGTGCCGAACCGCCTTCCACTCTCCGGGCCCGGGCGCGCGACCTGGGCCCGGGTGGGGTGCACGGCGGCCCATTGACCTTTCCCCTGGGGGAAGCCGCAGCATCGGCGGTGCCGGCCGGGGAGGCCGGGACGAGAGGGGTGCGATGCGGCGGTTGCTGACGATCGGGGCGTTCGCCCGGGCCGCACGGCTGTCCTCCAAGGCGCTGCGGCTCTACGACCAACTCGGACTGCTGCGGCCCGCCGCGGTGGACGATGAGTCGGGCTACCGGTTCTATGATCCGGCGCAGTTGGAGCGGGCCCGGCTGATCGCCTGGCTGCGGCGGCTCGGCATGCCGCTGGCGCGCGTTCGGCAGGTGTGCGATCTGCCGCCGCCGGCGGCGGCCGAGGCGGTCGCCGGCTACTGGGAGCAGGTGCTGGCCGAGACCGCCGCCCGTGGCCAGTTGGCCACCTTTCTCGTCGACTACCTGACGGGAAGGGGCAGTTCCGTGGAAGAGCCACCGTCCACGCTGGGCATCCGTTACGCCGCCCGGTCCGAACTGGGGCTGGTGCGCACGAGCAACGAGGACAGCGCGTACGCCGGCCCCCGGCTGCTCGCCGTGGCCGACGGGATACGCGGCCCCGGCGGGGATCTCGCCAGCGCGGCGGCCATCGACGCGCTCAAGCCGCTGGAGGCGCTGGCCGTGCCCGCCGACGATCTGCTCGGCGCGCTGGCCGACGCGGTGGCGGCGGCCGACCGGGCGATCGGGGAGATCGCCGCGTCCAGCGGGCGAGGCGGTCCCGGCACCACGCTGACGGCGCTGCTGCGGTCGGGCTCCCAACTGGCGCTGGCGCACATCGGGGACACCCGGGCCTACCTCATGCGGGACGGTGAGCCGTGCCAGATCACCCATGACCACACCTATGTGCAGTCGCTGGTGGACGAGGGCCGGCTGACCCCGGAGGAGGCCGCCTCGCATCCGCAACGGTCGCTGCTGGTCAGCGCGTTGACCGGGACGGGCGGGGCCACGCCGGACCTGTCGCTGCACCGCGCCGAGGCCGGCGACCGTTATGTCCTGTGCTCCGACGGGCTGTCCGCCGTCGTACCGGCCGGGGCGCTGTGCGAGGTGCTGACCGGCCCGGGCGGCCCGCGGGAGGTGCTCGACGAACTGGTCGCGCGGGCGTACGCCGCCGGCGCTCCCGACAACATCGCCTGTGTGGTGGCCGACGTGGTGGGGCTGGACGCGCCGGCCGCCGCGGGGCGGTGAGCGCGTCGGGGGTTCGGTCCCGGGGGGTTCGCGGGATCGACCGGCGCCCGCTGGGCATCGCGACGTTCCGGCGGCTGTGGACGGCCTCGGCGGTCTGCGCGCTGGGCGGTTCGTTCAGCGTGGTCGCCGTGCCGACGCAGTTGTTCGCGGTGACCGGGTCGTCGTCGGCCGTGGGCGCCTCGGCGGTGGTGTCGTTCGCCGCCCTGGTGGTGGCGGCGCTGTGGACCGGTGCGCTGGCCGATGTCCGGGACCGGCGTGGGGTGTTGCTGGCCGCCCACTGCGGCCTCGCGCTGACGTACGCGGCGCTGTGGGTCCACGCGTCGCTGGGCGGGCGGTCCATACCCGTGCTGATGCTGCTGGTGGCCTGCCAGGGGCTCACCTTCGGGGCGATCATGACCACGCTGGGCGCCGTGGTGCCCCGGCTCGTCCCGGCCGAGCTCCTTCCGGCGGCCAACAGCCTGAGCCACCTGGTCCGTTACGCCGGGGCCATCCTGGGGCCGGTGCTGGCCGGTGTCCTGATCCCGTTCGTCGGGTTCGGCACGCTGTATCTGTGCGACACGGTCGCGCTGCTGGCCGTCGTCTGGGCGGTCGCGAGGCTGCCGCCGCTGCCGCCCCGGGCCGGCGCGCACCCGGCCCGTTCCTCGACGGTCGGCCAACTGCTGGCGGGGTTCCGGTATCTGGCGGGCCGTCGGCTGCTGGTGGCGGTGCTGGCGGTGGACCTCGCGGCGATGGTGTTCGGCATGCCGGTGGCGCTGTTCCCGGAGCTGGCCCACCACACGTACGGCGGACCGGCGGTCGGCGGGCGGGAGTTGGGGCTGCTGTACGCCGCCTACCCGGCCGGGGTCGTCGCGGCCGGGCTGCTGTCGGGCGCGTTCACCCGGGCCCGCCGCCACGGCGCCCTGATGGCGGCGGCGGCCGGCGCGTGGGGTCTCACCGTCGTGGTCCTCGGACTGGCCGCACAGCTCTGGCTCGCGCTGGCGGCGCTGGTCCTGGGCGGCGCGGCCAACTTTCTGCTGAGCACTTTCCGCAACGCCATCGCGCAGGCGCATACCGACGACCGGATGCGCGGCCGGATCCAGGGATCGCTCACCGTCGTGCTGCTGGGCGGGCCCCAGATCGGGAACCTGCTGCACGGCGCCGCCGCGCCGCTCCTCGGGCCGCGCGCGGTGATCTGCGCCGGAGGGCTGCTCACCGCCGTGACCGTGGCGGCCATCGCTTGGGCCGCGCCCGAGCTGCGGCGGTACAGGGCCTAACCCAACGCCCCGTTCCGCACAGGTGCTTGTGAGGCGAACGGCTCGCCGAGAGCGGGCGACGACCGGGCGGGGCCGGGTCGGGGTGGTGCTATGAAAAGCATGAATGAGAAGCATGAGAGCGCGCTCCGGGCGCCCACGGCCCCGGCGCGGCGGAATCTCCTGGCGGCGGCCGTTCTCGCGCCGGCGCTGGCGGGCGCGGGAACGGTCGCGGGGGCGGGGGCCGCGCACGCCGCCGCGCCCCGGGCGGGCGGCGGTGAGCCGGTCCGGCCCGTGATCACCGACCCGAGCGACTGGGCGGACGTCGGGGCCGCGCTGGGCCGGCCCGGCAGCATGCTGCGCGGGCTGATCTACCGCACGCCGTTCCTCCGCCACGATCTGCGAGTGGTCTCCGAGGGCATCGCCATCTCGCCCGCGCTGGCCGTCGGGTCGTATGTGGCGTTCGTGCGCTACGCCGACGGCAGCACGATGGCGATGGGCGATCTGACCGTCACCGAGAACGAGTTGCAGGCGGTCACCGCCGCCCTCCAGGAGCACCACATCGGGCAGACCGCCATCCACAAGCACCTGCTCTCGCAGCGCCCCGCCCTGTGGTGGACCCACATCCACGGGCACGGGGCCGACCCGGTGGCGCTGGCCACCGGGATCCGGGCGGCGATCGACCGCACGGGCACGCCGCCCCCGCCGGAGCCGCCGCCGGCCAGGGGCATCGACCTGGACACGGCCGGAATGGAGGAGGCGCTGGGCTCCCCGGGCACCATCGACGGCGGCGTCTTCAAGATCGTCTTCCTCCGGCGGGAGACCGTCGTCGAGGCCGGACTGGAGCTGCCGCGCGGCCTGGGCGCCACCACCGCGTTCAACTTCCAGCCGCTGGGCGGCGGCCGGGCCGCGCTCAACGGCGACTTCGCGATGACGGCCGGCGAGGTGCAGGACGTGCTGACGCTCCTGAGCCGCAACCGGATCGGCGTGGTCACGCTGCACAACCACATGCTGCGCGAGGAACCCCGGCTGTTCTTCGTGCACTTGTGGGCGGTGGGCGACGGCGTGGAACTGGCCCGGGCACTGCGCCCGGCCGTGGACGTCACCAACGTCGTGCCGCCCGGGTGACCGTAGACTGACGCATCCAATCCGTGGGTGGGCGGTAAGGGCAGGGGGCGCGGGATGGCGTTGCAGGTGCCCAGCAGGGCGGTGCTGTCCCGGCCGTTGTCCGTGCCGCTCATCGGCGGTGTCGTCGGGATACTGCCGCTGGCCGTCGCCGCGCAGCCCGGCGAGGGGCTGCGGGACACCACCTACTGGCTGCAACTGGTCGTCGCCTGCTACGCGGGCGTCCGGCTGTGCGCCATGGTGCTGTCGGGGCGGCGGCGGCTGGTGCAGGGCGCGTTCTGGCTGTTCAGCTATCTGGCCATGGGCATCGCGCCGCTGGCGCAGAGCGTCCTGGGCCGCGATCCGACGCCCGTGCTCGGGCCGCGCGGGGACACCGAGCTGGCGACGGCCCTGGTGCTGTGCGGGATGGCCGCGTTCGACCTGGGCGCGCTGCTGGCCCGGCACCGGCCGTCGCTTCGCACCCGGCGCCGCCCGGCGGCCACCGTGCACCGGCAACGGCTGTATCTGCTGGTCGCCCTCGCCTACGCGGCCAGCGCGCTGCTCATCGTCCAACTCGGCGGCCCCGCCGTGTTCTTCACCAGCCGCCAGGAGATCAGCACCACCCTGGACGAGGCCACCGGCGCGGGCGCGAGCGAGTCCGGCGGCGAGGCGGGCAACGCGCTGCTGCGCGGCTTCGGCACGGTGCCGGCCATGCTGGCGCTGCTGTTCCTGACCCGCTGGCTGGTGACCTCGCGCTCGGCCCGCCGCCGGTCGGCGGTGCTGCTGCCGTGGGCCGGGCTGCTGGTGGTCAACACCATCGTCAACAACCCGATCTCCAACCCACGTTACTGGTTCCTCACGGTGCTGTTCGCGCTGCTGTTCACCGTCTTCCCGCGCAGCCCGGTGATGTACCGGGCCGCGCTGGCGCTGGGCGTGGTGATAGCGCTGCTGGTCTTCCCGTTCACCGACCGCTTCCGGTACGACGAGGACGGGCGGCGGCCGGTGGAGACCGACTCGCTGCTTGAACCACTGGTGGTCAAGGACTACGACCAGGTCAACATGTTCGCCAACACGATCACGTTCGAGGCGGACGGCAACAACCACACCTACGGCCAACAGATCGCGGGCGCCGCGCTGTTCTTCGTGCCGCGCAGCATGTGGGAGGGCAAGCCGCAGGACACCGGCTTCCTGGTGGGCGGCTGGATGGGCACCAGCAGCGCCAACCTCTCCTCGCCCCTGTGGGCCGAACTGTGGCTGGACTTCGGCGCGTTGGGCATGACCGTGGCGTTTGTGGGCGTGGGCTACGCCGCCGGGCGCACCGACCGGAGATATGTGCAGCGCACGGTGGACGACCCCTCCCCCGGGAACGTGCTGGCGGTGGTCGTTCCGGTTCTGGCCGGCTACAGCTTCATCCTGCTGCGCGGCTCGCTGCTCCAGGCGTCGGGCCGCATCGGCATCGCGGTGCTGTGCCTCCTGCTGGTGACCACTCTGCGCGACAATCCGCGGGCGCAGCTTCGCTGAGCCGGGCCCGGTCCGTTCCCGGGCGTGCCGGGGGGGCGGCACTCCATCGCGCCACCCCGCACGACAGCGGGCGCCCGCTGTCCTTCCATGGGAATGAGGCGCGGAGGAAGGGCGGCCGAAGATGATCACCGGCGAGCGGATACGGACGGAGCACGAGCGCCACCTCGTGGCGGCGGGACGGCGCTACCGCGACAGCGACCCCGAGCGCGCGACGATCGAGCGGCGGCGGCGGGACGGCGCCGCGTTCCCCGACAGCGGCGAGGCGATCGCGGCCCGGGCCACCCGCCTCATCGAACGGCACGGCGTGCCGGCCGCCGCGGCGGTGGCCAGCATCCACCGGGAGCCGCTGGTGGAGCGGGCCGCGTTCGAACGCATCATCGGGGTCTCGCGGCAGTTGCAGGCGTGGAGCTTCCTGCCGCGCGGGGCGCGGGCGGCCCGGACCGTCGGTCGCCTCTCGATGCGCGAGCGGGGGCGTGAACTGCCGGTGGGAACCGGCTTCCTGGTCTCCCCGAGCCTGCTGCTCACCAACCACCACGTGCTGCCGGACGAGGAGGCCGCGCGCCAGTGCTTCGTGGAGTTCGACGCGCAGGTCACCATCGACAACACGCCCGGCGTCGCCACCCGGCTTGAACTGGACCCCGACGCGTTCTTCACGTCCCATGAACCGCTGGATTACGCCCTGGTGCCGGTCCGCCCCGGCGACGACGGCCGGCCGCCGGGCGAGACGTTCGGCTGGAACCGGCTCAGCGCCCAGCTCGGCAAGCTCGTCATCGACGAGCCGGTCAACATCGTCGGGCACCCCATGGGCCGCCTCAAGGAGATCGCCGTCCGGCACAACGCCCTCCAGGTCCGGCTGGACGACTTCCTGCACTACAGCACCGACACGGAACCGGGCAGTTCCGGGTCGCCCGTGTTCAACGATCAGTGGGAGGTCGTCGCCCTCCACCACAGCGGGGTGCCGCGCACCGACCCGGAGGGCCGCGTCCTGCGCCGCGACGGCGCGCCGTGGGAGCCGGGGGACGGCGAGAACGCCATCGACTGGGCCTCCAACGAGGGCGTGCGCGTCAGCACGATCCTCGGGCACCTGGCGACCGTATCTCTGGACGGCGGACGCGGGGCGTTCCTGGCGGAGCTGGGCCCGGAGTCCGGGCTGGCGCCGGGCGCGGGGCCGCGCCCGGCGGGAACGGCACCACCGGCACCACCGGCCCCGCCAGCCGCGGACCACGCGGTACTCCTCGGGGTCACCGAGGCCCGGGCGCGCCGCGCCGCGCTCGGCGGGGGGCGGCACCTGGTCTTCCTGCACGGCCGTGACCAGCAGGAGGAAGAGCCGGAACCGCTGCGGCGCAAGTGGGCCGCAGCGCTCAACTACGGCCTGACCGAGGCCGGTCTGCGCCCGGTCGACCCGGCGGACGTGTGGATGCCGTTCTACGCGAAAACCCTGATCGACGCGATGAAGCCGCAGGAGCGCCTGCCCCGCCCGGGCGAGCGGCTGACCGGCGAACCGGCCCGGATCTTCGAGCCGGAGAGCCCGTCCACGCGGCGGATCTACGAGGAACTGATCGACGAGGCGGCGCGCCGGACGGGGATGCCGCCCGCCGAGACGGTGGCCGTCGAGGGGGCCCTCTGGTCGGGCGTGGTCGGCCGGCTCCAGCGGCAGTTGAGCTGGCTGGCCGCCCGGACGGACCTGGACCAGTGGCTCATCGCGGCGATCTTCCGGGATGTCGCCGCCTACCTCGACGAACGGCGGGTGCGGGAGGCGGTCGTCGAAGCGGTCCTGCGCGACATGCCGGACTCCGGCGAGGTCGTGCTGGTGGCCCACAGCCTGGGCACGGTGGTGGCGATGGACGTGATCTCCCGGCTGCCGCCAGGGCTCGAGGTGTCCCTGCTGGTCACGGCCGGCAGCCCGCTGGGCATGGACAGCGTCCACGACCGGCTCTTCAGCGGCGGCCCCCGGCGCCCGGAACGCGTCGGCCAGTGGGTCAACGTCTGGTGCCCGGCCGACGCGGTCACCATCGGGTGCCCGCTGGCCGACGACTGGCACGGCGAGCTGACCGACCTCGCGGTGAGCAACGCACGGGAGCGCGCGCACAGCATCCGCGAGTACCTGTCACACCGGCAGGCCGCCGAGGTGATCGGCCGCCGCCCGGACCACTGAGCCGGCCTGTCTTCCGAGGGCATCCGGCCGTCCCGATCGCTGGGCCCTCCTGCGCGCGTGGGGCCCCTGCGGGTGCCTCCCGGACGACGTCCGGGAGACGCACTCGCCCGATCCAGCAGGGACACCTCCCGGGCCGCGGGCGGCCCCTCGGCGCCGCCCGGCGTCAGCCGCTCTCGCCGGGCATCCGGCCCGGCGCCGCCGAGCGGCCCTCGCCCGGCATGCGTCCGGCGGCCCCGGTGTCGGCCGACTCGCCGGGCATGGTGCCGTAGCCGGTCCCGTCGGAGACCGGCGGCGGGGGTGGCGGCGGGACGCCGGGCGGCATCTCCTCCGCCGCCTCGGCGGCCGTTTCCGACAGCCGGTCCACCACGTCCTCGGGAGCGTCCGGCGGCAGCGAGGTGAGCGCCACCTTGCGCACGCCCGGGTCCGTGTCGGCGGCCAGCCCGCTGAGGATGTCGGCCGCCGTCTCGACCGGCAGGTTGATCGCCGCGCCGGCCGCCGCGACCCGGACGATCGGGTCCTCGCTGAGCGCGGCGATGGTGATGACATCGTGCCCCTGGTCGCCCTCCAACAGGCCCGCGGCATAGGCGGCCTTGGACGCGAGCATCGGGTCGGGCCCCTGGACGAGATCCCGCAGGTGCGGCAGGCTGCCGGAACCGAGCCGCGCCATGGCCGCGTAGTCGGGCTCCTCCGGTTCGAGCACGCGGCGCACGTCCTGCATTGTTACTTCGCTCATGGCGGCTCCTACACCTCCTGGCTGAATGGACTGCTGAGCATGGTCTGTCCCTCACCCGGCGAGAGGTCGGGCGGCGGGTTGGTGATGTTCGACGTGCCGCCGCCGGTCATCAGGCTGTCCCGGCTGCCGACGTGCCCGAGGCCCAGGACGTGGCCCACCTCGTGGCCCAGCGTCCACTGGGTGGCCCCCCGGGCGACGACCGCGCCGGGCCGGCCGGCCGGGAAGGTGGCGCAGCCGTTGTACGGCGGGACCGTGGAACGGACGAAGTAGACGACCACGTCGTTCGGGCCCGCCCCCGAGCGGTGGGCGAACAACTCGCCCTGCTCGGCGGTCGTTTGCCCGCGAATGCAGTCGCCGACGTCCACGTCGTTGAGGGTGGGCAGGTCGAGGCGTTCGGTGGAGGCCAGTTCGACGGCGATGCCGACGGTGGCGTACACCTCCCGCATCCGGGCGATGGCGTCGGTGACGGCGACGTCCGGCGCGGTGAGGATCTTGGCGTGCACGCGCACGGTGGGCATCGCCGCGGGCGGCGTCGGCTCGGGCGCGGGGGCGGCCACCCACCAGCGGTGCCACAGCGCGGAGTCGGTGCCGGTGGCGAAGACGTCGATCCGGTCCCGGCCCCAGGAGGCCGCCGCCGGGCCGCTGGTGAGCAGCCCGCCGAGGCTCTCCCAGCCGCCCCAGCCGCCCTCGAACGTCCGGTGCCACAGCGCCGAGTCCAGCCCGGCGGCGAAGACATCCAAACGGCCCAGGCCCCAACTCGCCACCGCCGGCGCCGAAGTCAACGCCCCGCCCAGCCCCTCCCAGCCCGACCACGACGCGCCGTCGAACGACCGATGCCACAACGCCGAATCCAGCCCGGCGGCGAAGACGTCCAACCGCCCCGGCCCCCAACTGGCCACTGCCGGCGCCGAAGTCAGCGCCCCGCCCAGGCTCTCCCAGCCCGACCACGCCGTACCGTCGAACGACCGATGCCACAACGCGGAATCCAGGCCCCGGGCGAACACGTGCAGCCGCCCGGATCCCGAACTGGCCGCCGCCGGGGCGGAGGTCAGCGCCCCGCCCAGGCTCTCCCAGCCCGACCACGCCGTACCGTCAAAACCCTGATGCCACAACCCGGAGTCCGCGCCCCGGGCGAACACGTGCAGCCGCCCGGGCCCCGAAGTCGCCGCCGCCGGCGCCGAGCTGAGCACACCGCCCAGGGGCTGCCACCCCGACCAGCCGTTGTCATGCCATTGATGCCACAGCCCCGAATCCGCGCCGCGCGCGAAAACGTCCAGCCGGCCGGGCGTCCAGGACGTCACGGCCGGCCCCTCCGTCAGCAATCCCCCACGACTTTCCCAGCCAAGCCACGTCACGGTGCTTCCTTTCCCTGCACGCGGCCCCATGCGGGACAGATGATTACGCTACTCGTCCGATGATGACCCGGCAGCGCACCGGGAATGGGCAGGTGCGCGAGATTTCCCGGCCGCTCCCCCGGACGGAGCACAAACGCGGCGCATCATGCGCCGGACCGGCCGAATCCGCAACTCGAATTGTGGGCCGAACGAGGCGCTGTCATGCTGGGGAAAAGATTCCGCTATGAAGCCTGACGCGAGGAAAGAATATGGTCGCGCTTTCCAACGTGCAGTTCGGCAGGACGAACAACGACATACGCACGGTCCAGCGGGCCCTGGTCGCCCGGGGCCACCGCGTTGACGAGATCACCGGCCACTTCGGCCCGCAGACGAAGGCGGCGTACGCCGCCGAGCAGCGCGCCCAGGGATTCACCGGGCGGGACGCCGACGGGAATCCCGGCTGCGCCTCGCTGACGGCGCTGGGGCGGAGCCAGGGATTTCCGGTGACCTGCGTCACCCCGCGGGCCCCCGCCGTCACCGGCCGGGTGCCGTCCCCGGTGCCCGGGCGCGGGGTGTCGTTTCCCTTCTACTCCATACGCCCCTGGTACCGCTGGCGGCCGGACGGAAAGCCCCGGCACACCGGCGACGATTACGCGGCCGACGCGAACACACCGGTGGTCGCGGTGCGGAAAGGGAAAATCGCCTGGGCGAACAAAAATGGCGGCGCCTATGGCAAGTGGATCGGCCTCAAGGCGGACAACGGCCGGATCTATCTCTACTGCCATCTGAACCAACTCCAGGTACGGGCGGGCCAGTCGGTGCGCGCCGGGCAGCAGATCGGCCTGGTCGGCTCCACGGGGCAGTCCAGCGGGCCTCATCTGCACTTCGAGATGTCCAAGACCGGCTCCTGGTTCTACGGGAACGTCGCCAAGCCGACCTGGTGACTCGGGAGTTCAAACCCGGACCACGGTGCGCAGTTCCAGGCCGACGCGCAGCCAGACCGCCGTCGCCTTGGCCGCCGAGCCGGCGCACAGGCCCCAGGCCGCGCCCAGGATGCCGCCCGCCGCGTAGCCGCCCAGCAGGCAGCACACGGACAGCGCGGAGAACGCGACTTGAATGGGCAGCGTGGCGCGCGGGCTGAGGACGCGCAGGACCAGCAGGCCGCAGGTGCCCAGCGCCATCGCGGCGTACTGGCTGCCGGTGGCCGGCAGCAGCTCGATCGCCGCCTCCCAGGTGTCGCCCAGCAGCGCCCGCCCGGCGCCGTCCGGCAGCAGGGACAGCCCGACGCCCAGCGTGACGGCGAGCACGGCCAGCGCGCCGCCCACCCCGGCGGCGGCGCGCGCCTGGCGGTGCGGGCCGGAGTGGCGGCGCAGCAGCGGCGGGCCGAAGCCGGTGGCCGCGTTGAACAGCACGTTCATGGGGCCGAAGAGCGTGGCGGCGCCGCGCAGGGCGCCCACGGCCAGCGCGTTGGCGAACAGGCCGAGGCCGACGATCGCGGCCCCGGACGCCGCGTTGCCCACCCCGAACTCGACGGCGAACCGGCGCCCGAGGTGGCCCGGGCGCAGCAGGGACCGCGGGCCCCGGGCGGTGACGGGCCCGCGCCGCAGCGGCGCGGCGAGCAGCAGCGCGGCCAGCGCCAGCGCGGGCAGCGCGGACAGGCCCCAGACCAGCACCATACGGCCGGGCCCGGTGCCGTAGGGCTGGGCGGCCAGCACGGGCAGCGTGACGGCGCAGCGCAGCAGGTCGGCGGCGAGCGCGTGGTGCGGGCGGCCCAGCAGCGCGAACGTGTAGCGCAACACGTCCTGAGTGAGGACCACGGGCAGTACCAGCCCAAGTGCCGCCAGCCCGGCGGCCGTTGGGCCGGGGAGGGCGAAGGTGGCCAGCGCCAGCGCGGCACCGGCCAGGGCCGAGGCGGACAGCGTGAACAGCGCCGAGTCCCGGCAGTGACCGCGCAGTTCGGCGTCCGGGCCGGAACGCAGCGTCAGGGCCTGGCCCACATAGGCGCCGGCGAGGCCGAGCAGCAGCGTGAAGACGGTGTAGACGACGGCGAACGAGGCGAAGTCCCCGGCGGTGGACTGGCGGGCGGCGCAGACCACGACGGCTATGTTCGTGAACGCGGCGACGCCCTGGTCGGCGACGGAGGCGACGGCCGCCGTGGGGCGTATCGCGGAGGTGCGTGTCTCGGAGGTGCTTCTGCTCACTGCCGGGAGGACCCGTCTTCCAGCTCGGCCGGGTCCAGCACGCGCAGGCCCAGGGTCTCGGAGCCGACATCGCGGTAGTCGGCCTGCGCCGCGCGGGCGGCGCGCCGTTCCCGTTCGCGCTCCCGCGTGCCCTCCGACGCTATGCGCGGGCGCGCGGGCGCCTCGTCGCCGTCGTACCCATCGTGCGGCTCGCCGCCCCGGTCCGGCTCGTGGCCGGTGCCCCAGGAGTGCAGCACCGCGCCCAGCAGCACGCCGCCCGCGCCGACCACCAACTCCCGTACCCGGGCGAGGTCGTCGCGCCGGACCTGGCCGGGGTCGCAGACGACGAGCACGCCGTCCACCCGGTCGGTCAGCGCGATGGCGTCGGCGTAGGACAGGACGGGCGGGGCCAGGACGACGACGACCGCGCCCTTGGCGTCGGCGTGGCCGATGAGCTGGGTGGTGGCCGGGGAGGTGAGGGCCCGGGGCACGTTCCGCACGCGGCGACCGGGCACCAGGTCGAAGATGCCGGACTCGCCCGCGTCGATGGGCACCCGCAGCCCGGCCGGCCAGCCGCCGCCCGAGCGATCGGGCGCCTGGGCCCAGCCGGGGCGCACGCCGTCGGCCTGCCGCAACTGCTCGGCGAGGCTGGGCGTGCGCAGGTCGGCCTCGACGAGCAGGGCGTCCATCCCCATCTCGGCGAACGCGGCGGTCAGGTTGACCGAGGCGGCCAACGGCGTCTCTATGCTGCCGCGCGGGGCGACCACCAGCAGCCGGCGGCGCTGGGCGAACGTCTCGTCGTAGGCCAGCCGGAACGCGACGGACCGGTACTCCTCGGCCAGCCGCCCCTCGGCCAGCAACTGGTCGGGGTGGTCCCGGCCGGTGCGCGGCAGCACGCCGAGCACCGGCGCGCGCAACGCGCGCGTGACGTCGCCCGGGGAGCGCACGGTCGGGTCGAACACCAGCCGCACCCAGGCCGCGAGCAGCCCGAGCCCGATGCCGACGACATAGCCGAGGCCGAGCAGCAGCGGTAGCCCGGGGCCGGCGGGGCTGCCGGGCGGCCGGGCCTCGGTGATGACCCGGCCGCCGGTGGTGTCGAGCGCGAGGAACCGGGAGATGGACGCGTTGAGCTCGGAGATCTGGCCGGTGACGGTGGACAGGTCGGCCACCGCGCTCTCGTGGGCGGCGGTGCCCTCGATCAGCGCGTCCAGCTCGGCCTCCAGCTCCGCGCGGCGCTCCAGCAGCGGCCCTCGCTGCCCTTCGAGGGAGGCCACGTTGTGCTCGATGGTCTCCTCGGCGTCCGCCCGCCGGTTCGCCAGATAGGCGTCGACGAACGCGTTGGCGCGCAGGGCGGCGGTGTTCGGGTCGGAGGCCGAGTAGGCGAAGCGCAACACCTCGGTGTTCGGCGGGTTGGTGACGGTCAGTCCGCTCTTGAGGGCGCGCGCCTGGCCGGGCATGCCCAGCTCGGTGGCGGCCCGTTCGGCGATGAGGTCGCTGGCGGCGGTGCGGCGTTCGGACCCCATGGCCACGCGGTCCACGGGGGTGGCGGTGAACGGGTCGGCCGTCGGCATGCGCACGGTGACCTCGCTGGTGGCGATGTACGTCTCGCCGCCCGTCAGGCCCAGCCAGCCGCCGCCCGCCAGGCCGAGCACGATGCCGCAGACGATCAGCAGCCGGTAGCGCAGCAACTGGCGGAACTGGTCGCGCAGCAGGTCCGGTTCGTCGTAGGGGTGGCCCCCGCCGCGGACGTCCTCGCGAGCCGCGCTCATGCGCCCCTCCCCTTCATGCGCCTCTCCTCTTCCCGGCGGCCGGACCGGCCAGCGCCAGCGCCTCGTCCAGCAGTGCGGTGACGCGGCCCAGCCCGGCGTCGCGGGACAGGTGGACGCGAGCGTACTCGGCGCCCGCCGCGCCCAGCGCGTCGGCGGTGGCCGGGTCGGCGGCCAGCGCGCGGGCGGCGGCGGCCAGCGCGGCCGGGTCCTCGGGCGCCACGAGGCGCCCGCCGCCGGACCTGATGACCTCCGCGGCGGTGCCGCCGCCCTCCGCGACCGAGGCGATGACGGGGCGTCCGGCACGGAAGTAGGAGGTGAGCTTGGAGGGCACGCTCATATCCAGCACGGCGGCCCGCTGGGTGACGACCAGCACGTCGGCGGCGGCCAGCACATCGGGGAAGTCCTTCTCGGCGGCGGGCGGCAGCAGCTCGACGCCCGGAACACCGGCGGCCAGCTCGGCCAGCCGCGGGCGCTGGCTGCCGTCGCCCATCAGCACCACGGACAGTTCGGGGGCGTGCCGGGCGGCCTCGATCAGCACCTCAAGTCCCTGCTTGAGCCCCATGTTCCCGGAGTGGAGCAGCACGGTCCGGTTCGGCGGCCAGCCGAGCCGAGCCCGGACGGCTTCCCGCAGGGCGCCCGAAGGGCCGTGCACATGCGACCAGTTGGGCACCAGGCGGATGCGGTCCCCGGGCACGCCCAGGGCCCGCACGCGGTCCCGGAAGCTGTCGTGGATGACGCCGACGAGCGTGGCGCCGCGCAGCATGCGGCGCTCCACGGCGGCGGCGGCCGACGCCGCGCGGCCCCCGCCGCTGATGCCGCTCTGCGCCGCCGCGGCGCCCATCAGGTCCTGGACGATGGGGAGATAGGGCACGTGGTGCCGGCGCGCGAGGCGCGCGGCGAGCACGCCGCCGGCCAGGCTGGGCACCTGCGCGAGCACCGCGTGCGGGCGGGCCATGCGCGGCGGCGCCAGCAGGCCGTGGACGAGGATGGACCCCTCGTACAGCGCGCGGCGCGCGGCGGTCTGCCGGCCGGGCACGGTGTGCCGCCTGCGGTGCACCAGCACCCCCGAACGCTGCTCCATCGCCCGCCACTTGTGCCGGTAGGCGGGGTCGAGGCGCCAGGCGGGATAGTGCGGCATGCCGGCCAGCACATGGACCTCGGCGTGGCGCTCGGCGGCCAGGTGCTCGGCGATCTGGGTCGCGTACGGGCCGATACCGGCCTGCTCGGGAGCGTAGTTGGTGGACACGAGCAGCAGCCGTTCGCCCACGGTGAGACCCCTTTCCCCTCCGCTGAGTCCTCCCCCGACAGCGGTAAGTATCCAGCCTATCCGCAGAAATGCACGCCGTGTGGCGCTAAGGTCGGGAGTTCAGCCAAAGTGAAGACTCCGTGAAGCCTTGGGACTCAAGTGGGGGGTTCGGGCGAATGCCGCAAACCGTGGGGTATGCACCGGGGGTCTACGACCTCTTCCATGTCGGTCATCTCAACATCCTTCGGCACGCCAGGAGCCGCTGCGACTACCTGGTCGCGGGCGTCGTCTCGGACGAGATGGCGATGCTGGCCAAGGGACGGCCGCCGGTGATACCGCTGGTGGAGCGACTGGAGATCATCCGCAGCATCCGGTATGTGGACGCGGCGTTCGTGGAGACGGTGCCGGACAAGCTGGAGACGTGGCAGCAGGTCCGCTTCGACGTGCTGTTCAAGGGGGACGACTGGCGCGGCACGGCCAAGGGCGACAAGCTGGAGCGGGACTTCGCCACCGTGGGCGTGGAGATCGTCTACTTCCCGTATACCGTGCACACGTCCAGCACTCAACTGCGCGGCGCGCTGGACGCGTTGAGCCGCCCGAGCGCGGACAGCTCGCGGAACCACTTCGCGGAGAACGCCGCGCAGAAGAGCACGTAGACCACGCACAGCGCCGAGTAGCCCAGCCGGAAGGCGCGTTCGTCGCCGAGCAGCAGGAACACCACGCACAGCACGCCGTAGTCCACCGGCAGCAGCGCCACGGCCCGCAGCCGGGAGGGCACCGGCGCGGGCCCGGCCGCGCCCCGGGGCTTGAGCTTGTCGGTGAGCAGCCCGCCGAAGAAGATCAGCACGGCGGCGAGCTGGAACACCAGCGGCACCAGCAGCCAGCCGTCGGCGGGCAGCTCGAAGAAGCGGTGGAACGAGATCAGCACGGCGGCGTGCAGCGCGGTGATCTTGGCGCAGTCCACGACGTGGTCCAGCCACTCCCCCGCCGGGCTCGACTCGCCGCGCAGCCGCGCCAGTTGGCCGTCGGCGGAGTCGAGGGCGAAGCCGAGCACCAGCCCGGCGTAGACGGCCAGGGCCAGCGGCCAGGACGGCGGCGCGAGCGCGACCCCGGCCACGGCGGCATAACTGACGAGCGCGCTGAGCACGGTGACGTGGTTGGGCCGCAGCCCCACCTGGTACGCGGCGGCGGCGAAGACCCGGCCGAGCGGCCGATTGAGGTAACGGGAGTACAACGAAACGCCCTTGGCGGTCTTCTGGGCCCCCCGCAGCCGCCGCAGCGCCTCCCCATATGCCATGCGTGGCATCATCCCATGCGTTGAACCCACCGCGGCATGGATACGATGCGGGAGCCGAAGCGAGAAGTACGACGGGGAGGGCCCACGATGCGGGTGCGAGCACGACTGACGACGGCCACGGCGGGGCTGGCCACGGCCCTGGCGATGGTGGCGTCCCTGTCGGGCTGTATGACGGTCCACGGCGAGACGGCCGTCGTCCCGGCGGCTTCGGAGGAAGAGGCACAGGAAGCGCTTGAGCGTTACGTCGAGATCAGCAACGAGGCGCTGGGCGACCTGGACCCGGAGCTCAACAGCACCGCGGAGACCGGGCCGCTGGGCGCCATCCGCGCGGCGTCGCTGACCATGCTCGACGAGGCGGACCCCGCCTACGAGTTCCCGGAGCTGGAGGTCAGCGACACCCAGTTCCACATTCCGCAGCAGGCGGGCTGGCCCAAGTTCTTCGTCGCGGACACCCAGACCACCCAGACGCCGGACAACCGGTGGCTGATCGTCTTCACCCGCAACAGCATCGACGAGGACTGGCGCGCGTCCTATCTGTCCGTGATGCCCACCGAGGGTGGCCCGGCGCTGGCGGAGGACGAGGACGGCTACCTGGAGGACCTGCCGGTCGGCGAGGACACCAACACGGGCGTGGGCGTGGAGCCGGGCGCGGTGGGCCAGGCGTATGTCGACTACGTGCAGAGCGGCGAGGGCCCGTTCGTCGGGGGCGACTACACCTCCGGCGAGCTGACCGCGCGGGAGGAGGCCAACAGCGACCCGAGGTATGCCACCGACTACCAGGACCAGGTGCCCGAGGGCGCCGAGTTCGCGCCGGTGGCGATGCGCACCCAGGACGGCGGCGCGCTGGTGTTCTTCAGCACGACCAGGTTCGAGAAGCAGACGATGGCCGAGGGCCAGCAGCTCGTGGTCGATCCGCTGGTCGAGGTCCTGTTGGAGGGCGAGGCGCGGACCTCGCAGACGCTGGAGTGGCTGGGCATGCACGCGTCGGTGGTGTCCGAGGGCGAGAACGGGCAGGTCGACATCCTGCACCGCTCGATAGGCGTCGTGGGGGCCACCGGCCAGTAGCCCCGGCCGGGCGGGCCAAGCAGTCAGGTGAGGGCCGGGGGCGGGTGCCCCCGGCCCTCCGGCGTTACGAGGCGTGCTCAGTGCTCGGTGCCCGGTGCGGGGCGTGCTCAGTGCGAGGCGGGCTCGGCCGTCGCGGCGCAGGCGTCGGTCAGCGCGCCGAGGAGGGTCAGCGGCTCGGGGAGCGGGTGCTCGGGGCCGCGCAGCCAGCGCAGGCCGGCGGTGCTGTCGGACTGCACGCGGGACGGCGGCACCAGGACGTAGCTGCCGCGGCAGTGCCAGCGCAGGCCGGGGTGCTCGTCCAGGGTCTCGGGGTGGCAGTCCAGCTCGCAGGGCCACCACTCATCCTCGTCGTCGGGCGTGCCGCGGGTGGCCGTGAAGAACAGGACGCGGTCGGGGTCGGCGATCGCCACCGGGCCGATCTCGGTGTTCTCGGCGGCCAGCCGCTCCAGGGCGGCGTAACCGGCCGGGGCCGGCACGTCCAGGACGTCGTGGGCGCGGCCGGTGGCGGTGATGAAGTTCGCCTCGGGGTCGGCGCGCAGCCAGCGCAGGATCTGCTCGCGGTCGGTGGTGGCCTGGGTGGCCCAGGTCAGCGAGACGGGATGGCGGGCCGGGGTGGGACAGCCGATGCGCTCACAGCTACAGCCGTAGCCCTGCGGATGGGCGGCGGGAGCGAGCGGGAAGCCCGCCTCGGCGGCGGCGAGCAGCAGCTCCTCACGGGCCTGGGCGGCAGCGGCACCGGCGGCGGCTCCACGGGCCCCGCGCCGCAGCCAGCGGGGGAATCTGCTCTCGCGTTCCATGAGCCTCCTACCGCCTCACGCTGAACCGATAAGCCGGGGAGCGTATCGGCACCGTCTTTTATTCCGCTGTAACGCCCGTATCGCGCTCATCCTGCCCTGTGGAGGGTCCGGATGGGTAATCGGGAGAAACGGGGGATACGGGCGCATCGGGTGGTGGCCACGGCGCGCCCCAGTCGCTGGACCGGGCGGCGCGGTAGTCCTCGCCCCGGCGCTTGGAGACCGTTTCGCGCCGGAGCACGCCCTCCTCCGCGCACAGGTCGAGCAGCACCTGCCCCTTGCGCAGCAGCGGCCGGCGCACGATGCGCGCCGGCGCGGGCGCCAGCGCTCGGGCGGAGAGCGCGCCTCCAACCGCCGCGACATAGGCGAACTTCTCGTCCTCGTACGGCAGTACACCGCCCTTTACCCGCCGGTGCAGCGCCGAACGGCTGACGCGCGCCGCGAAGTGGCACCAGTCGGCGCCCACCGCGATCGGGCACGCGTCGCCGTGCGGGCAGGGCGCGAGCACGCGCAGCCCGGCGGCGAGGAGCCGTTCCCGGGCGGCGCGGATGCGCAGATAGCCGTCCGGGGTGCCGGGCTCCACCAGCACCACGGCCGAGCCGGCGCCGGCCGCGGCGTCGACCACGGCGCGCTGCGCGGCCTCCGGCAGCTCGCCCAGGACATAGGACACGGTGACCAGGTCGGCGGCGGGCAGGTCACCGCGGTCCGCGGCGACCCGTTCCTGACGCCATTCGACGCCGGGCAGCCGCCCCTCGGCCAGCTCGCGGCCGAGGGCCAGCGCGGGCCCGGCCCGGTCCAGGACCAGCGTGCGGCGGTCGGCCGACGGCCAGACGCCGGCCGCCGCCCAGGCCGCCGCGCCGGTGCCGCCGCCCACGTCGAGGTGGCCGGCGGGCGCCCAGCCGGGCAGCCGGGCGGCGAGCTGGCGCAGCGCCGCGGAGACCGCCTCGAAGGTGGCGGGCATGCGGTAGGCGGCGTAGGCCACCGCGTCGGCCCGGTCGCCGAGGACCGGGGCAGCGGCCCCGCCGCGGTCCCGGTACCCGGCCATCAGCCGCTCGACGGCCGTCGCCGCCCGGGTGGACGGGAGGCCGTCGAGGAGGTCATCGAGCGCGGTGCGCAGCCGGTCGGAGGTGCTGGTCACCGGGCCAGGATAGGCCGGGCCGGGCGGCGCCGGGGACGGCACATCGCGGCGTAGCAGACGCCCGCGAGAGCTACGACGGCGAGCTGCACCACGGCCATCGGCACCGCCGTGTCCTCACCCGCGACGCCGACGAGCGGGGAGGCGATGGCGCCCACGAAGAACGCCGAGGCGCCCAGCAGCGCGGAGGCGGAGCCCGCCGCGTGCGGAGTGCGGTCCAGGCCCTCGGAGTTGGCGTTGGGCAGGACCAGCGGCATGGCGCCCATGAGGACGAACAGGCCGATCGAGACGGGCACCAGGCCGGCCCGGCCCAGGACGCCCGAGGTCATCACGAGCAGCGCGGCGGCGGCCAGCGTGATCACGACGAGGCCCGTGGTCATGATGCGGTGCGTGGAGACGCGGCCGACCAGGATCTTGCCGTTGACCTGGCTCATGGCGACCAGGGCGATCGAGTTCGCCATGAAGAGCATGCTGAACGTCTGCGGCGAGGCGCCGTGGATTTCCTGGATCACGAACGGGGAGGCCGCGACATAGGCGAAGAGCGCGGCGAAGGTGAGGCTGCCGACCAGCAGGTGGCCGGTGAAGACCCGGTCCCGGAACAGCCCGCGCATGGCGCGCAGCGCGGCGGGCACGCCCCCGGCGTCGCGCCGTTCCCGCGGCAGCGTCTCGGGCAGCCAGCGGGCGACCACGAGCACCAGGGCGAGTCCGGCGACCGCGAGCACCAGGAAGATGCCGCGCCAGTCGGTGAACCGCATGAGCTGACCGCCGAAGACCGGGGCCAGGATGGGGGCCGCGCCGGAGATCAGCATCAGGGTGGAGAAGAAGCGGGCCATGGCGACGCCCTCGAAGAGGTCGCGGACGATCGCGCGGGAGATCACGACGCCCGCCGAGCCGGCCAGGCCCTGGAGGAAGCGGACGAACGTCAGGGTCTCGACGTTGGGCGCGAAGGCGCAGGCGACCGAGGCCACGATGTACAGGCTCATGCCCGCGATCAGCGGCACGCGGCGGCCGAGCTGGTCGCTCATGGGGCCGACCACGAGCTGGCCGAGGCCGAGGCCGAGCAGGCAGGCCGTCAGGGTCAACTGGACGGTGGCGGCGCCGGTGCCCAGCGCGTCGCCGACCTCCGGCAGGGCTGGGAGGTACATGTCCATGGACAGCGGCGGCACCGCGGAGAGGCCGCCGAGGATGAGGGTGAGCAGCACGCCCGCGCGCTGCTTCGGGCTGAGCGGCGCTCCGTGGGTGGCGGAGCGGGCCCGTGCCTCGCGGGTGTCCGGCGAGCGGCGGGGGCCGGGTATCGGTAGATCGGTGGAGTCGGGGGCGGCCGTGGGTGGTTGGCCGTGCTGGTTCATGCACCTCTCCGGTGACTTGCAGGGGAACCACCCGATCATCCCATGACTGGGTGGGCCGCCCCCACTCCGTTTTGCTCGGCCCGGGTCAGCCCGGGGGCGCCAGCGGCGGAGACGAACGAGGCGGCGGTGGTGATGTCCGCGCCGGGTGTGGTGACGACGGGAACGGTGCGGTAGTCGGCGCGCAGCCGGCGTTCGTCCAGCGTGAGCAGCACATAGCCGCGCCGGCCGTCGTCGAACTTCAGGTGCGGATTGACGCCCGTGAGGGCGGGCCAGTTGGCGGCCCCCGCAAGCGGGCGGTACCCCCACGCGGCCGCTGCTGATGGAGGACGTGACCAACTCCACGCCGAGGGTGCGGGAGGCCGGGTCGTCCCGGTTCTCCTTGATGTCCATGCCAGCCGTCGGCGAGCCAGCGTTCCTGGGTGCTGCCGAGCAGGGTGCGCTCGGGCAGCGCCGCCTCCTCGCCGGGCACCTTCCAGCCGTCGCCGTGCGCCTGGTTGTCGCGGTACTGGCGGGTGTCGAGGATGTCGAGCTGGGCGAGGCGGCCGTAGTGGAGCCGGCGGTAGAGGGTGAGGTCGGGGCCGGTGGGCAACTGGGGGCGGCGCAGCGGCATGTTCTCGTAGTAGGCGCGGTAGGCGGCGGCGCGGCGTCCAGGTTCTCCTCGCGGGCGAGGTGGCCGTAGGCGGTGTAGTGGTCCTGGTCGTAGCGCTGGCAGGAGACGAGCGCGAAGCGCAGCGCGTCCGGGGTGGCGTCGGGCGCGGTGTCGGGGAGGTTCACCGCGAAGGCGATGGCCGCGGCGGCGCCGGTCACGGTCAGGAACCGGCGGCGGTCCAGTTTCCGTGCGGCAGCCCGGAGTTCGTCGGTCGGGGAGGGGAGCAGCGTCATGGTGGCAGTGCACCGGCCGCGGCCGACCTTCAGGCTGGCGCGTACACGTCAGTGCAGCGGCGGACGGACGACGGAATATCCCCGGGGCGGCGGACGGTTGCCCCGGGCATGGAATCTCATCCGGTGCTCAGATACTCGGCCTTCACCGACGACCCGGCCGGTGGCAACCCGGCGGGCCTCGTGCTGGACGCCACGGGGCTGGACGACGCGGCGATGCTGTCGATCGCGGCGGAAATCGGCTACTCCGAGTCGGCGTTCCTGCGCCGGACGGCCGAACGGGCCTATGACGTACGGTACTTCAGCCCGCTGGCGGAGGTGCCGTTCTGCGGGCACGCCACGGTGGCGGCGGCGGTCGCGCTGGGTGAGCGGAACGGCCCGGGCGAGCTGCGCTTCACGACGCGCGCGGGTGAGGTGCCGGTCGTGGTGGAACGGCGCGGCGACGCGCTGCGGGCGACGCTGTCGAGCGTCGAGCCGTACCAGGAGCCGGTGGCGGAGGCCGACCTGGCCGAGGCACTGGCCGCGCTGAACTGGCCGCCGGCCGCGCTGGACCCCGAGCTGCCGCCCCGGATCGCGTTCGCGGGCGCCCGCCACCTGGTCGTCGCCGTGACCAGCCGCGCCCGGCTGGCCGACCTGTCCTACGACTTCGACCGGCTGGCCGCCCTGATGCGGCGGCTGGACCTGACCACGCTGCAACTGGTGTGGCGGGAGTCGCCCACCGTGTTCCACGTCCGCGACCCGTTCCCCGTGGGCGGCGTGGTGGAGGACCCGGCGACCGGGGCGGCGGCGGCCGCGCTGGGCGGTTATCTGCGCGCGCTGGGGACCGTTCCCGAGGCGGCCACGCTGACCCTGCACCAGGGGCACGACCTGGGCCGCCCCTCGCTGCTGACCGTGGAGCTGCGCGCCGGTGACCCGCGTGTCCATGTCTCGGGCACGGCGGTGGCGATCACGACGGCGTGAATCTATGTCTTCAAGCTGAGCCTTCGAGCTAGGTCTTGAGGTGACGCACCGGCTCGTGGGTGTGGGACTCGATGTCCAGCGCCGTCAGGTGCGCGAGCTGGTGGGACAGCTCCGACAGGGCGCGCGCCGCGGCCAGTTCGTGGCCGATGTCGGGGACGTTCTCGTCGGACGGGTTGGCGCGGGCCATGCCCTCGCTGACCAGGACCGTGTCCGCCTTGTCCTCCAGCCTGGCCTGCGCGCGCGTCATGCGGCCGTCCGATTCGATGGACACCCGCACGTTCCAGGTCTCGGTCTTCATGAAGCGGCCTCCCTTCCCCTTTCATGGTCGCGCGGCCGGCACTCCCCCGCACATCGGGCGGATGTGCCGGCGGCGCCGTTGCCCCGACGTGCGGGAACGGCCGCGGACGGCACACACTGGACGCACTCCGGCTCCTCCTGAGGCTTACGCGGATAGGTGATCCATGCCCGACGAACGACCGCCGGCCCGGTGGGCGGTGGCGCTGCGCCGCACGCCGGTGTCGCTGTGGCGTGACGACATCGACCACTGGGCGGCGGCGCTCACCTACTACTCGGTGCTCGCCGTCTTCCCGACCCTGATGGTCGCGATGTCGGTGACGGGTCTGGCGGATCCGGCGGCGGCGCAGGAACTGCTCGGGCACGTCACGGCGTTGCTGCCGGCCGGCGCCGGGTCGGACGTGCGCACGACGCTGCGGGACCTGTCCGACCAGCGCTCCACGGCCTGGCTGGTGGTCGCGGTCGGCTCGGCCAGCGCGTGGCTGTCCGCCTACAACTATCTGAGCGTCTTCCGGCGGGTCCTGCACGGCATGCACGGCGTGGAGGACCGCCGCCCGCCGTGGCGCACGGTGCCGCTCACCATGCTGACCTCACTGGGCCTGCTGGCGCTGCTGGTGGGCAGCGCGACAGTGCTGATCCTGACCGGGGGCGCGGTCCGCACGATAGGGCGGCTGCTGGGCCTGGGCGAGGCGGGCACCACGGCCTGGAACGTGCTCAAGTGGCCGTTGCTGGTGGTCCTGGTCACCGGGCTGGTGCTGGTGCTCTTCCGGACCGGCCCGGCCGGGACCCGGGCGCCGTGGCGGTCGGCGCCGGGCGGGGCGCTGGCGGTGCTGCTGTGGCTGGTGGCGTCGGCGGGCTTCGCGCTGTACGCCTCCCATGTGCCCACCTACCACCGGCTGTACGGGTCGCTGGCCGGGATCATCGTCTTCCTGGTGTGGCTGTGGGTGTCCAATCTGACGCTGCTGGCCGGGGCGCAGTTCAACGCCGAGCTGGCGAGACCGGACCCGGCCCCGGCCCTCGATCCCGGCCCGGCTCAGCCGGCGGCCGTCACACCCGCCGCGCCCGCGACGCCGGCCGCCTCGGCCGCCCGCAGGGACGGGTAGTCGGTGTAGCCCTCGGCGCCGTGCGTGTACAGGTGCTCGGTGTCGATCGGGTTGAGGAAAGCGCGGGCGGCGAACCGCGTCGGCAGGTCGGGGTTGGCCAGGAACGCCCGGCCGTAGGAGACGAGATCCGCCCGCCCGGCGGCGAGCACCGCCTCACCGGCCTCCCGGGTGGTGGGCGGGCCGTTCTCCCCGACGTTGGCGATGAGCGTGCCACTCCAGCGCGGGCGCAGATCGTCCAGCGCGGGGTAGCGGTCGTTGTCGTCCGGTGCAGATAGGCCAGCCCCAGGCCGTCCAGCTCCGCCAGCAGCGCCCGGTGGAGCGGGCCGGGGTCGGACTCGGCCATGCCGAACTGCGGGTTGCCCGGGGAGAGCCGCAGCGCGGTGCGGTGGGCGCCGACCGCGTCGGCGACCGCGCCGGTCACCTCGACGGCGAACCGGATGCGCCCGGCGATGCCGCCGCCGTAACCGTCCGTGCGCAGATTGGTCCCGTCGGCGAGGAACTGGTGGATCGAGTAGCTGTTGGCACCGTGCAGTTCGACGCCGTCGAAGCCGGCCTCCACCGCCAGCCGGGCGGCCGCCGCGTGCTCGGCGACGGTCTCGGCGATCTCCGCGCCGGTCATCGCGCGCGGCACGACCTGCTCGACCCGGCTGCCGTCCCGGATGAGCACCCGGGCGGTGCCGCGCACGGCCGAGGGGGCGAGCGGGACGGTGCCGGCCGGGTTGGCGAGGGGGTGGCCGTTGCGTCCCCCTGGGGGTCCCTCCCGCTTGCGGGGGAGCATGAGCTGGGCTCAGATCCGTCCGCCGGCCGCGTGCACGGCGTCGGTGACCGCGCGCCAGCCGGCCACCTGGGCCGGGGTGGTCAGGCCGGGCAGCCGCCAGCCGCTCTGTCCGCGCGCCGCGGGCCAGATGCCCTCGGAGACGATCAGCCCCGCGCCGGCGCGCTGGGCGTAGTGGTCGGCGACGATCGGCAGCGGCGTGCCGTCCTCGGCGGCGCGGTACCGGGTCATCGGGGCCATGACCAGGCGGTTCGGCAGATCCAGCGGGCCATGTGAATAGGCTCAGGAGCAGGTCGTTCGTCATGCCGGAACGATAGAACTTGACACTGATGTCAGATTCAAGTCGGCTTTCCGCCCACCGTCCGCGCCCGGAATCGCCTCGTTCCGCCCATCACCCGGACGGCGGTCGCGGGCCTCGCCCCGGTGGCGGGGCGGGGGCGCGGGCCGAAGCATGGGTGCCACGCCCGATCCACCGACGTACGAGGGCAGGCGCGGATGGCTCCCACCGTTTCCATGGACGACAGGCCGGTCACCCTCCTGCGGCGCGAGGACATGGTGGCCCTGGACTTCTCGTTCACCAACATCTCCCGGACCGGCGACCCCGGCGCGGAAACGCTCGTGGTGACCGACCAGGCGGCCCCGGCGTTCCTCTCGGTCGGCTTCCCGCCGCAGGCCATTCAGGAGGAGGCCACCGGCCCCGAGGACACCGATCCCCGCCGCGTCAAACGGAGCCGGCTCGCCGAGCCCAGCCGCCTGGTGCTGCTCGTGCCGGGCGACGCGGCCATCCCGTTCACCGCCGCCGCGCTGCTCGCCTGGACGGGCCTGGAGACCTCGGCCGACCAGTCCTCGCTGGAGTGCGTGTGGGGCCTGACGTTCGCGCCCGCGCTGCCCGGCACCCGGTGGCGGCACCAGATCGAGCCGGTGACCAGCGTGAACGGCGTGACCGAGCTGTGGCACACGTCCCTCGCCGAGCCCGGCGCCCCGGGACCGGTGCCGCTGCGCACCCTGGGGGCGTTCCAGGGGGCCGACCCGTTTGTGAGCTCGCTGGACTTCGGCCAGCGGCAGGGCATCCTCCAGGCGTCCGCGATCCGGCCGGTGCTGGCCAAGGAGTTGACGCTCAGCGCCCTGGGCGCGACGGTCGACCTGACCGGGGACTGGCGGGACACGGGCAGCAACCTGGTCGGCTACACCCATCGCGCGCTGTTCGGCCGCGACAGCGATGTGCATGTGGTCCAGCTCGGCTATCTGCTGCCGTTCGGCTTCCCGGTCCAGCTCGCCACGCACACCGTGCGCGAGCTTGAGTTCGGCCTGTTCCGGGAACAGCATCTCACCGTGCTGCGGCCGGAGATCGTCTTCGACGACGTCCCCGGCCGGCCCAAGGAGGGCCGGGCCTTCCCCTTCCGCCGGGTGCTGCTCAGCGGGCCGCTGACCAGCCTGGTGACGCAGGGCGATCCGCTGCCGAACCCCAACGCCGGCTTCTGGATCAACGGATCCTCCGGCGGGGAGCTGGAGTTCCTGCTGACCGCCGAGGACCACCGCGGCCACACCGTCACCTTCGGCGCGCCCGCCGTGTTCGTGCACGGCGACTTCGCCTTCGGCGACCTGCGCGACGCGGCCGGGGCGTACGACGCCCGGGCCGGGGCCACGGTCCGGCCCGCGGCCGGGCGCATCACGCTGGTGCCCGCGGCCCAGCAGAGCGACACGACGGTCGAGGTCACCGGCCTGCGGATCGGCGCCCTGCCGGCCGAGGGCGACTCCGCCGCCCCGGCGGCGGCCGGACGGCTCTCGGTGTTTCCGCGTCTGGCCGGCTTCGAGGCCCGGGTGCCCGCGCTGTCGGCATTCCCCCCGGCCGGATCCGCGGGCGATGTGGCGGACGTCGTCCCGGGCCTGCCGCGGCCGGTGGCCATGGAGCTCGAACAGACCTATGTGGACGGCGGACTCGCCGCCTCCGACGTCTTCGCCCGGCTCGAGAACGCGGTGGGCTTCGCGCCGCCGCCCGTCGACGCGGGCGGCGTCGCGGCGCTCAGCATGCCCATCTCGGGGCTGTCCACCGCGGCCGGGCTGGTCGGCGGCGACATCGACCGGTTCAAACAGGAGGGGTTCAAGGCGGCCAGCTACTTCCTGGCCGGGGCCACGCCCGATCTGCCGCTGCCCAAGCTGCTCGGGTTCCTGCCGCTGGCCGAACTGGTCGAGGACGCCCGGCTCGGCGACGGCGAGGCCGTTCCCCGCGTCCTCACCGAGGTGCTGCCGCCGCCCGGCAACCCGCCCGTGCCGCCGGAGTCGGTGCGCACCACGATCACCTGGCGGCCCAAGGTCAAGACCGGCCCGCACGGCCCGCTGCGGACGAATCCGAACACGAGCCTGGACCTGCGCAGCACCACGCTGACCCATCTGGCCAACCCCGCCGCCGCGCACAACGAGACGCGGGGCGAACTGCGCGACTTCGAGCTGGGGTTCGTCGACGACCTGCTCGTTCTCCGTTTCGAGAAGCTGGTGTTCACCGCGCGCTCCGGCGTCGCGCCCGCGCTGGACGTGAAGGTCGCCGAGGTGCGGTTCGGCGGCGATCTGCGGTTCCTGGAGAGCATTCAGCGCCTCCTGCCGTCGCCGCCCAACGGGCTGCGGCTGCACGTGGACCAAAACGGGATCGAGGCGGGCTACACGCTGGCCGTCCCGACCGTCGGAATGGGCGTGTTCATGCTGCAGAACCTCGCCCTGTCGGCCTCGGTGCGGCTGCCGTTCGACGGCACCGCGGTCAGCGCCCGGTTCGCGGTCTCCTCCCGGCAGCATCCGTTCCTCGTCACCGTCTCGCTGTTCGGCGGCGGCGGTTTCCTGGCGATCGGCGTGCAGTCGGACAAGATCACCGAGCTGGAGGCGCAACTTGAATTTGGCGCGGCGGCGGCGCTCAACCTCGGGGTGGCCAGCGGCTCGGTGGCCGTCACCGCGGGCGTGTACATCAGTTTCCGGCCCGATGTGGGGGCCTGGAAAGTGCACGGGTTCTTCCGGGCGGTGGGCGAGCTGGACGTGCTCGGCGTCATCACCATCTCGGCCGAGTTCTACCTCGGGCTCACCTATGACGGAGCCACCGACAAGGTGCACGGCGTCGCCCGGCTGACCGTGCGGGTGCGGGTGGCGTTCTTCTCCCAGGCGGTGACGCTGGAGGTCGAGCGCTCCTTCGGCGGCGGCAACGACCCGGCGTTCACCGACGCGTTCGCCACGCCGGATCCCTGGCTCGAACGGTGCGCGGCGTTCGCGGCGATGGAGGCGGCATGAGCAAGGAGACCATCGTCTGGACCCTGCTGCCCGACCCGGAGGCGCCGGCGCTGCCCGCGCGGACGGCGCAGCTCTCGGTGGTGATCAGCCCCCGGCTCGGCGGTGTCGGCGGGGACGAGCCGACGCTCACCGCGTTCGAGGCGTTCATCAACTGGCCGCGTGTTTCCTACGACTTGAGCGTGGAGATCACCGGCGAGGACGGCTCGGCCACCGTGGAGACCGAGCCCGTGGACGCCGCGCCCGACGCCGACCTGTGGACGGCGGTGTTCCCGCCGTCCACCCCGGTGCGGCCGTTCGGCGACGACACCGGAGCCGGCGGCGAGGGCGACGCGGCGGCGCCCACGCCGTTGCTGTCGTATCCCAGCGCGCTGGTGTGGCAGTCGCTGCGCCAGGAGTACGCCGACCTGTTCGCGCCGGAGCCCGCGCTCGGCGCGCGCTCCGACGCGGATGTGGCCGACGCCTGGGGCCGGGTGGACCGGCTGCTGCGCACCGTCCGGGCGCCGCGCCGCGTCGGCCTGACCGACCGCGCGCTCACCGCGCCGGACGGGGGCGCCCTGGCCGACGCCGCCGACGAGGACTCGGCCGGCTGGGCCCGGCTGGCCGCCTTCCACCGGCCGCCGCCCGCCGGGGGCGACGCCGACCGGCTGCGGGACCGGCGCCGCGACGAGCTGCCGCGCGACGAGTTCCACACGCTGGTGGCCGCGCTGGCCGACCATCACACGCTGCTGGCCGGCCTCGGCCTGGTGCGCCGGGTGCGGTTCGCCCTGCCGCCGGGCCTGAACGGCCGGGTGACCCTGCGGGCGGCGCTGGAGCACGAGACCCTGCTGACCAATTACCTGCCCCGCACGGTCTGCGTCATCGAGAACGGGCTGCTGCGCCTGGCCGGCGCGGACGGCGCCCGGGCCGCGCTGCACCTGCCGCTCGACGACACCTCCCGGTACAGCGCCGCCGACGTCGACGTGGACGCCGGCGGACTCGCGCTCCAGGCGTACGCCGAGGCGCTCGCCCGGGAGCCCCGGGACGGGCCGCCCCCCGAGGTGCGCCCGCCCGCGCTGCGCTCCGACGGCGTCTGGGTCGCCGAGGCGGACCGTCAAGTGGCGCTGAAAGACGTGCTGGATCACGCCGCGGACATGAACACGGTCCTCGCCGACCCCACCACGACGGAGATCCCCGAGATCACTTCCGAGGACGTCCAGCAGGGTTACCGGGTCGACGTGTGCGACGTGGCCTCCGAACGCTGGTACCCGCTGTGCCGCCGGGTGGGCGCCTACACCGTGCGGAACCTCGCCGAGCCGGTGCCGATCGACGACGAGGGCCGGGTCAGCGATGTCACCGCCCGGGGCGACGGCGCGGACCTGCTGCACCAGTCGCTGTTCCGGTGGAACGGCTGGAGCCTGGTGGCCCGGCCGCCGGGCGGCATGCTCGACCTGGAGCAGCGGGTCGCCGAACCGACCCCGGACCAGGGCGAGAACCCGGCGTTCACCAGCGAGGTGAACCCGCCCCCGGACACGCTGCCGTCGCTGCGCTACGGCCGCGCCTACCGTTTCCGGGTGCGCGTGGTGGACATCGCCGGGCGCAGCGCGCCGTTCACCGAGCGGCCACTGGACGGCGAACCGGCCACCGCGCCCCTGCACTACTCCCGTTACGAGCCGGTGCCGGCGCCCGTGCTGGTCCCGCGCCGCCCGTTCACCGAGGGCGAGTCCGCCCACGCGCTGCTGGTGCGCACCGACAACGCCGACCCGGCGGCCCCCGTGCCGGGCCTGCCCTGCGAACGCCATCTGCTGGCACCGAAGGCCGCCGTGCTGCTCCTGGAGCGGCACGGCGTCCTCGATGTGCCGGGCGAGAACCGGCTCGATCCGGGGGTGCACGCCGTGCTGACGGCACGGGCGGACGGCGAGGTGACCGGCACCGCGGATCCCGCCGTGCCGGACAGCGTGTTCGTGGACGCCGACGGGATGGAGTCGCCCTGGCTGTCCGACCCGCTCTCCCGGGGCGTCGCGCTGCACGGCCTGTCCGGACTCCCGGGGCTGCGGGCGCCCTGGCCGCCGGGCAACGCCTGGTTCGAACGGCCCTCGGTGCGGCTGGTGGTGGAGCCGGCGGCGCTGGACACCGTTCAGCCGGTGTCGGCGACGCAGACGGCGGGCGTGCTGCGGCTGGCGCTGGCGCCGGGCGCCTCGCTGACGGCGCCGCTCAGCAGCCATCTGCTGCCCGGCGACGAGGAACTGCTCGGCCTCTGGCGCTGGTTCGCCGAGTCCGGGGAGCGCACGGAGGAGGAGATCGCCGCCCGGCGCGCCGACGCCGTGGCCGGCACCGTTCCCCAGCTCACCCCGTCCACCGAGCTGCGCTTCGTGCACGCGGTGCGCCGCCCGGTGACGCCGCCCGAGCTGGGCACACCGGCGGTGCTGCGCGAACGGGACGCGTCCTCCTACGTGCTGGACGCCCCGGCGCTGTCCGCGCACTGGCCGACGACGTCGTCCGTGCATGTGGAGGCGGCCTGGAACGAGACCGTCGACGACCTCACCCAGGACGAGCCCCGGACCACCGAGGCGCGCGCCGTGCTGCGGCCGGCCGAGGAGGACCTGCGCGCGGCGTGGGACGCGCACACGCCGGGCGCCACCGTGCCGTTCCGCGCCCCGCACCATCTCCCCGACACCCGGCACCGGCACATCACCTACACCCCGGTCGGCACCTCGCCGTTCGCCTCCTACTTCAGTGAGCGGCGGACCGTGGTCCTGACCGGCGACCGCGCCGAACAGGTCGCCGCGGCGTTCGTCCCCGGCACGGTGGTGGTCCTCCCACCGGCCGGGCAGGGGGAGACGCCCTACCGCCCGGACCGGGACGTGCTGATCGACGAGGCCGCGGGCACCGTGGCGCGGCTGGCGGGCGGCGGCGTGCCGGACGGCGCGCAGGCGCGCGTCTCGTTTGTCGTGCCCCCGGTCACGCGCGCCGGCGCGGCCATCAGCCTGCATGTGCCGTCCACCGTCCGGCCCGCCCCGCCGGTCGTCCACTCGGTCGTGCCGGCCTTCGCCTGGCAGGAGGAACGGGGCGCCGGCTCCGTCATCAGCACCCGCCGGGGCGGGCTGCTGCGCGTCTTCCTGGAACGGCCGTGGTTCGACACGGGCGAGGGCGAACTGCTGGCCGTCCTCGTCGGGGACAACGTCCTCGACTACCTCTTCCGGGAGGACCGCAGGCGCGTCACCACCTGGGGCCACGACCCGCTGCACGAGCGGGAACAGCTTCCTGAGCTGCCGGGGATCATCCCGCGGTGGAACGACGTGCGCCGGGCCGTGGAGAACTTCGCGCTGCCCAACGGGGAGCACGCCATGGGCCACCCCGTGCACTACGACGCGGCGCGGAGACTCTGGTACGCGGACGTCGAGTTGCGCACCCACGGGGTGTACGAGCCGTTCGTCAAGCTGGTGGTGGCGCGGCTCCAGCCGCACTCGCTGGAGCCCGACCTCGCGCTGTCGTCGCGGGTGGAGACCGAGCCCGTCAAGGTCGTGGCGGACCGCCGGGCCACCGTGACGGTCGCCGGGCGCACGGCCACCGTGACGCTGCTGGGCCATGTGGCGCCGCGGGTGCGGGACGGCCTGGACCCGCGGTTCACCGCCGCCGTGCAGGTGCGGCAGACGGACTCCACCGACCCGCTGGCCTGGCACACCATCGGCGCGGAGACGCAGCTCAGCGTCGCCCCGCCGCCGGCGCCCGGGCTGGGGCAGTGGGCGGGCGCCGTGGAGCTGCCCGCGGATCCCGGCACCCGGGCGATGCGCGTTCTGCTGCGCGAGACGGGCCGGTTCGCGGGCAAGGAGACGCTGTTCGCCGACCGGCCGGCCTACTTCGACACGATCATGATCTGAGCGGTCACGATCCGAGCGATCGTTTGAGCATCCGGTGGGCGGCCCAGGCGTCCAGCAGCGGCGGGGTCACCGCGCCTCGCCGGGCGGCCGGGCCGGCGGCGGCGACCAGGGCGTGCCGCACCCGGGGGCCGGACGCCCGGGGGAACTCCGACCGCAGCAGCGCCGCCGCACCCGCGACGAACGGCACCGCGACGCTGGTCCCGGCGAGCGCGCGGCAACCGCCGCCCGCGCTGAGGCTGGTGACGCCCGCGCCCGGCGCGCACAGCCCGCGCGCCCCGATCGACCGGCCCAGATTGGCGGAGTCCAGCGGCCGTCCGGCCGTGTCGCAGGCGACCACCGGGATGGTGGCCGGGTGCCGGGTCAGCGCCGAGCCGCCGAGCGTGCCGTCGTTCCCCGCCGCCACCACGGTGATCACGCCCCGGCGCGCGGCGCCGTCGAGCGCCGCCTCAAGCGCGCGCACGCCCGCGCCCTCGGGGTGCGGGGTGAGTGCCAGGCTGAGGTTGATGACGTGCGCTCCGGCATCGACCACCTCGGTGATCGCGGCGGCCAACTCCTGTGGCCGGACGCCGGGAACGTCGCCCGGCGCGGCGGGCGCGGCGCCGAACACCGGGCGCACCAGCAGCGTGCACCCGGCGCACACGCCGGGCGCTCCGGCGCCCCGCGCACCGGCGAGGATCCCGGCGACGAACGTGCCGTGCCCGCAGGCCCGGTCGGCGCCCCCGCCGCAGCGCTGCGCCCGCGGCGGCCCCAGCGGGCGCAGCGCGTGGGCGGCCAGCCGTGGATGATCGACGGCCACCGGGCCGTCGATCAGCGCCACCGCGATGCCGGAACGGCCGGCGGTCACCGCCATCAGGGGCGGCAGCCGCACCAGTTCGAGGGGGCGGCGCCCGTCGTCGGCACAGCCCGCAGCCGTACCGCGAGCCGGTTGACACGACGGTGCCGTCCTCATGGCAGACCTCCTGGCAGAACAGCGACCCGTTCTCCGGGGGCGGCCTAGATGTGCGGCCGGTCGAAGTAGGGGGACAGCTTGGTCACGATGAAGAGGAGCATCTCCGTCGCGTCCGTCCGCACGAACTGCTTCTCGGTGACGTCGGTCCTGCGGTGGGTGAACGAGAAGATGACGTCCACGATGGTCCGCGCGCCGCTGAGGCGGGACGGGCGGATGTCGATGCCGGACAGCGAGTAGTCGCGGGCGAAGTACTCGACCGCCTTGGTGTAGATGTCGGCGTACCGGGTGATGAGGTAGTTGAGCACGCGGTGCCCGTCCTCCATGCCGGCGTTGTCGGCCATCTGCATGATTCTGTCGAGCAGTTCACGGGCGGCCGACTCGAACTGCTCCTCCGGCATGCCGTCCGGTTTCTGGAGCGCGCCGACGAGTTCGTCCGTGTCGAACGAGTAGATCTGCTCGAAGTGAACGACGGGAATCATCAGCCCGTTGCAGTCGTCGGCGGGCGCGATGTGGCCACGCCGCCCGATGACCACGTCCAGGTCGCCGGACTTCGGGGTGGGGCGGATCGCCTCCACCAGCCGGTCGTAGTCGTCGGGGTAACGCGGCTTGAGCAGATACGTCTCCATGCCCTCGATGGTGAGCACGAAGCACAACTGCCGTACCAAATAACGGTTTTCGGGACGGGACAGCACGGCGTGCAGCGCCTGCCGGTCGGTCAGGCCCGCCGTGTCGGCCCGGCCGACGCTCTGGGCGAACTCCTTCTCGACGCCCAGGCTCGGAAAGCGCACCTGAACGCGGCCCAGCGCGTACACATATCCCGGGCGGCGCGGGGCCGCCGGTTCCTCGGGGCCGTGCCCGCCGCCGCAACCGCAGGAGCTCTCCTCGCCCGCGGGGTGGGCCCGGGCCTCCTGGCGTCCGCTCTCCTGGATTTCCCGGCTTTCCCAGCTTTCCCGGACCGTTTCAAGGTCCGCCGCTGGCCCTGCACCGGGGTCCGTTTCCCGTTCCCTGTCGAGGCCCGTGTCGAGTTCGGTATCGAATTCCGTGTCGCATGCCGTGTCGAGGCCCGTTTCAAGACCCATCCGCAACGCCCTACTTCCTGCCGCGCCGGCCAGTGAAGGCGATGCGCCGGTTCAGCGCCCGGGCCCGTTCCTCGCACACTCCGCAGGGCTTGATTCCCATGCGGTGCGTCGCGCGTTTCACGAGATCGCCGAGGCCGATGTCCTCGTCCGAGACGAATCCGGGAATCCGCACCCGCCGCGGCTCTCTCCCGGCCGCCGCCGGGGCCGGTTCCGCGTCGTCCTTCATGGCCCTGAGTCTCCACCGGGGTCCGGTGGCACGCATCTCGACCGCCCCCGGTCGGATGACGCGGCGGCCGTGCTTTCCTGGTCGCCGACACACGACCGCCCGACCGAGCCACCCGGCAGACCGCACCGTCAAGAAGGAATCCCGCATGACCACCACCCCGGCCGACGACGACCCCAAGCTCCTCGACTACAACGGCTGGCTCTTCCCGGAGGGCGCCGACGAGGAACGGATAGCGGCGCAGCAGGCGCGGCAGGAGGCGCTGATACGCCGGACCGGCGGCGCCATCGGAAAGCGCACGTTCATCTCGGAGCTGGCAATGGTCAGCCCCACCGAGTTCACGCTGGGCAGCGACTGCTACATCGCCGCGCACGCCTATGTGACCGGCACCATCCGGGCCGGCGACGACTGCACGGTCAACCCGTTCACCGTGGTGCGTGGCACGGTGACGCTGGGCGACGGCGTGCGGATCGGCGCGCACACCTCACTGCTCGGGTTCAACCACTCGATGGACCCGGACCGTCCGGTGTTCAAGCAGCCCACCACCGAACGCGGCATCACGATCGGGGACGACGTCTGGATCGGCTCGAACGTGGTCGTGGTGGACGGCGTCACGATCGGCGACCACGCGGTGGTCGGCGCGGGCTCCGTGGTGACCCGCGACGTTCCCGCGTGGGCCGTCGTCGCCGGGAACCCGGCCCGGGTGATCCGCGACCGCCGCGCCCCGAAGCGGCCGGCCGCCGCCTCTCGCCGGGCCGCCGCGGCCGGGCCGCTGGCCGAGCTCGCGGCCCGCGCCCGCGCCCAGCGGGACGCGGTCGTCGCCCGCTGCTGGGAACCCGGCGCGACGGCGCCGGACGGCACGCCCACCGGCCGGTTCACGGACGCGCCCGGCGCGGCACCCACGCTGCGCGCGCACGCCGACGCGGTGGAGATCTCGTTCCTGCTGGGCGACGCCGCTCCCCCGCAGCTCACCCCGGCCGAGCATGTGCGGCGGCTGCGGCAGAACCAGGACCCGGCCACCGGGCTGACGCCGCCGCTGGACGCGGACGGGCGGCACGGCCCGGCCCCGGACCGGCGCTGGGAGGGCGGCGCGCTCTATCACGTGCTGAGCCTGGGCTACGCCCTGGACCTGCTCGGCTCCCGGTTCGAGCACCCGGTGCGCGTGGTCGGCGAGATGACGCCCGCGGACCTCGCGGCCACGCTCGCCGAGCAGCCCTGGCGCACCGGCGGCTGGGCGGCCGGGGCCGGGGCGGACACCCTGGGCACCGCGCTGTTGTGGAACCTGCGCCACGAAGTCCCGGGCACCCGGCTGGCGTTGGACACGTTCCTGGGCTGGCTGCTCACCCGGTGCCGCCCGGACAACGGGATGTGGTCCGAACTGCGGCCCGCCGACGGGCTGCTCCAGCCCGTCAACGGCTACTACCGGGCGACGCGCGGCTCGTTCGCCCAGTTCGGGGTGGCGCTGCCGTACCCGGAGCGGGTCGTCGACACGGTGCTCACGCACGCCGCCGACGAGCGGCACTTCGGCCCGGGCCGCACCACGGCCTGCAACGTCCTCGATGTGGCCCACCCGCTGTGGCTGGCGGGCCGGCACACGGCGCACCGCCGGGACGAGGTCGCCGACTGGGCCCTGGCGCAGCTTCCGCTGGTGGCCGAGCAGTGGGTGGACGGCGAGGGATTCCCGTTCCGCTTCCCGGCGTTGAGCGGGCCGGCCGGGGCCGCCGACCGGCCCGGCCTCCAGGGCACCGAGATGTGGCTCGCCACGCTCTGGTACATCGCGGATCTGGCGGGCGTCGCCGAGTCCCTGGACTATCGCCCCCGGGGCGTCCACCGCCCGGAACCGGCCGTCGACATCCGCTGAACCGCCTCCCTCCGGCGCACGGTGCGGGCCGCGCGCCGGAGGGGCCGGGTGACGGCGGTCAGCCCGACAGCCGCGCCCGGTCCGCCGCGGCCGTGACGCGGCGCAGTTCCGCGCCGGAGAGCAGTCCCAGGCCGCGCCACTCGTCACCGGCGGCCCGCACCGCCCGGCGGAACTCCGCGTGGTCACCGAACGGGGCCCCGCCCCACAGCCGGTCCAGGAACGTGACGCCGTCCTCGCGCGCCCGGTTGGGCACCCCCGAGTCGGCGCCGCGGAAGGCGATCACCGGCTCCGACCGCTTGAAATAGGCGTGGAAAGGCCCGTCGTCGCCGAGGTGGAACGGCGCCAGCGTCCGGCCGTGCGTGGTGAAGTGCAGCGGTGCCCCGGCGGGCCGCACCGCGTCCGCGAGATCCCCGCGCATCGTGAAGTCGCGGTAGAAGGAGAACTCCCGGAAGGTGTCGGCCGGATCGCGGACGACGAGCAGGACCGGCCCGTAGAAGAGGGACTGCACGGCAGGGTCGTCCGGGGTCCGCTCGACGCGCAGCGCGAACGGCATCGACACGCCGATCACGTCGCCGTCCGACCAGTGCCTGGTGAGCGAGACGTAGGTGCCGGGCGCGGCCGGCACATCTTGAACGACGCCGTTGATCTCCACCGTGAACCCGTTGGCGGCCCAGGCGGGCACCCGCAGCCGGATGTCGAGTTCGCCGCCGCCCTCGACGGTCAGGGTGCTGCCCGGCTCCTCCGGGAACCGGGTGCGCTGCCGGATCACCAGGCCCCGCTCGGCCCAGTGCAGCGTCGAGGCGAGGTAGAGGTTCACGTAGAGGGCACGGTCGTCGGCGGACCGGAAGTACACCGATTCCTGGTACTTGGTGTGATTCTCCATGCCGGTGCCGCCGCAGCAGGTCCCGGTGTTACCGAACTGCCGCCTGACGCCCGGTCCTTGGCCGATGAAGTAGGTGACCAGCGGCTCCGAGGTGCTGCGCCGGTCGGCGCGGGAGCCCAGGATCTGGTTGAACAGGCCCCGTTCGTAGTAGTCCATGTGGGCCGCGTCCGGCTCGTGGAGGAACAGCGACCGGGTGAGCTTGAGCATGTTGTACGTCGCGCAGGTCTCCGCGTTGTCCTCGCCGAGCGTGCCGGCGATCGCGTCCCGCGCAGTGAACTTCTCGCCCTTGCCGGTGCCGCCGATGCTGTAGAGGCGGGAGTCGACGACCATGGACCAGAAGTTCCGGGCCGCGACCAGGTAGTGCGCTCGCGCCGGGTCCTGGTCGAAGACCCGGGTGTAGCCGAGGAATTGGGGGATGTGCTGGTTGGCGTGGATGCCGGTGAGGGTGTCCCGGCCGGCGGCGGTGTCCTCGATCAGGCGGGTGTTGTCGAAACAGCGGGCGGTGTCGAGGAATTCACGTCGGCCGGTGAGGGCGTGCAGATCCGCCATCACCTCGTTCATGCCGCCGTACTCGCCGGCGATGTACAGCGACCACATGCGGTCGAGCTGTTCCCTGGGCAGCACGGAGAGCCTGCTGTGCGCCCACTCGCCCATCCGCGTCACAATGTCCAGCGCCTGCTCGTTGCCGGCCAGCGTGTGGGCGTCCAGCAGGCCGCGCATGATCTTGTGGCAGGTGTACCAGGGCGCCCAGATCGTCGGGTAGGTCGTGTAGGACTCCAGCAGGACGAACTGGTCCTCGGGGTAGGCGGCCAGATAGCCGGGGTGACTGGGGCGGTCGGGCCCCTCGCGCGCGGCCAGCGCGTCCTGGCACTCGCCGAGGGCCGCGACCAGGTAGTCCAGCTTCTCGCGGTGGGAGTCGCCCGCGCCCCCGGCGTACGCCTGGGCCACACAGGTCACGAAGTGGCCCGCGTAGTGGCCGCGCAGGTTGCCGTCGGCGGTCTCCCAGCCGCCGGGCGGCTCGGCGCCGCGCGTGTCCAGGCCGGCGTTCGCTCGGAAGACCGCCAGGATCCGGTCGGCCGGGTAGTCCCTGAGGTACTCCAGCATCAGGTCGCGTTTCCTGCTGAACACGCCTTTTTCCAGACGGACTTGGTCCAGGGCGAAGGGTCTGGCCGCCCAGTTGGGCGGCGCCGGCAGCGCGCCGGCCGGCGTTGCGGGGGCCGCCGGGCGGGCGGCGGACGCGGCGGGGGTGGCGGAAGCGACGGCCAGCGACGGGGCCGCGGCGAGGGTGAGGCCGAGCAGGGTCCGGCGGGAGAAATCCTCGTGCACGGTGGTGCTCCTTCGGTTTCGGGCCGACGGCGTGGTGAACAGCGGCAGCGCGAGGAAACGCAGGAGAAGTGGGGGCGTGAAGGATGCCCGAAAAGGCTGAAAAGGCTTTCGGAAAGGGTAGGTTCGCGCTCGGCGAAGGGTCAACCCTCGTGCGGGACGCGGCTTTTTCCCAGGGAACGGCCGGGCGGCTCGCCGGCGGAACGGGCGGCGGTCAGGACAGCGGCGCGGTGGATCCCCGGATCACCACGCGGCAGGGCCGCGTCTCCACACCGGACCGGGGCGAGCCCTCGATGGCGCTGAACAGCGCCCGCGCCGCCGCCCGGCCGACCTCCTCCAGATTCAGGTCGACGCTGGTCAGCGGCGGCCGGGAACCGGACGTCAGGATCTCCCAGTTGTCGAAGCCCATGACGGCGACGTCCTCCGGCACCCGCCGGCCGCGCTCGCGCAGGGTCTCCACCACGCCGCGCGCAATCTGGTCGTTCCCGCACAGGATGGCGTCCAGCTCCGGGTGCCGGTCGAGCAGCAGGCCGGCGGCGGCCCGCCCCCAGCCCTCGGACCAGGTGCCGAACAGCGTGTCGCCGACCGGCGTCAGACCCGCCCCGGCCAGCGCCTCCCCCGCGCCCTGGGCCCGTTCCCGCGCGGCGAGATAGCCGGGGTCGCCGGAGACATGGGCGATCCGGGTCCGGCCGCAGGCCAGCAGGTGCTGGACCGCCAGCCGGCCGGCGCCGACGCTGTCCTGCACGATCGAGATGTCCGCCGGGTCCTGCGAGGGGGCGTAGGCGTAGACGACGGGCACGGCCAGGTCCCGGCCGAGCGAGGGCCGGGGATCGGTGCGGCTGCCCACCACGATCAGGCCGTCGACGCGCCGCTCCAGGAGCGCCTGCACGTGGTGCTGCTCCCGGATGGCGTCGCCGCGGGCGTCGCACAGGAAGACCGCCACCTTGCCGACGCCGAAGGCGTCCTCGGCGCCCATCAGGATGGGGATGCTGAAGCGGCCCTCCAGGTCGCTGGTGAGCAGCCCGACCGTGCCCGTCCGGCCAGCCAGCAGGCCGCGCGCCATCGGGTTGGGGCGGAACGCCAGCCGCTCGGCGGCCTCGATGACGCGCTCCCGGGTCTCGGCCCGCACCTGGCTGCGGCCGTTGAGCGCCTTGGAGGCGGTGGCCGGGGAGACGCCCGCCAGCCGCGCGACATCGCTGAGCGTCACGGCGCGCGGTCGGGACGGACGGGCCTCGGGCTGTGCCATCGCGTGCATCCTCCTGGTCGCCGGGCGCGCGCGGGATCGCGCCGCTCCCCCGTCGCCGAGTGTATCCGGAGAGCGAAACCGGAGCCCGAAATGCCTTTAGGCCACCTGCCTTTGCCGTTTCCCCTTCACCAACGATCCCCTTGGCACGAGGGCTTGACGCTCGCTGGACGCGTCCCTACTTTCCACTGAAAGCGTTTTCGGTATTGCGTTGAGGCCGGCACTGCTTGAGACCAGCACTGCGTTGGCGCCGACCGGCGCGGACACTCGCCTCGTTCTCGTTCCCTGCCACTCCCGGGCGCACCGGGGGCCCGCCACCACGCGGATCCGGCCCCCCGCCGCCGAACCCCACCGAGGAGGTACGCCATGCGATCCCAGCCCGGACGAGGGCGCCGCGCCGCGACACTGACGGCAGCGCTCGTCCTGGCGCTCCTGAGTCCGCTCGTGAGCGCCGCCCCCGCCACCGCCGACAACGGCTCCATCGGCTATCCCGTCTTCCACGGCTCCGACGAGCCGGTCCCCGAACTCCCGGCCGATTTCGCCGTGCACGACACCCTGGGTGACCAGTACGAGGCCGATCTCGCCGCCGGCGACGGCACCGACTTCTGGCTCGACCGGATGCTGGCCCGGCGCGGCCCCGATCCCGCCGGGGACTGGCTGTTCACCCGGGGCCGCGCGGTGTTCATGAAGGAGCACGACCCGGCGCCGCTCGGGTTCGCCGGCAGCGTCGCCTACTGGGAGAGCATCGACGACCGCGACGCGTACACCGTCACGCTGAGCGTGAACGGTCAGGAGATCGCGCTGGAGGAGGACACCGACGAGCGCGTGCAGACCCTCAGCCAGTGGGTCAGCGAGTACTCCGGACCGAACGGCCTGCGGGTCGTCCAGACCAAGTTCATCACCGACGCCAATGTCGCGGTGACCCGGCTGGAGCTGGAAAATGGCGGTTCAAGCCAGCGGGAGGTGACCGTCCGCGCGGCCTCGCCGTACGCCACCACGGCGGAGGGCGACGAGCTGACGGGCACGGTCCCCGCCCGCAACAACCTCACCACGCTGTACCCGAGGCTTTCCGGCGACGGCCTCGCCCCGGAGGGCACCGCGCTGACCGGCACCCTGACCGTACCGGCCGGCGGCACGGTCACCGCCAAGGTCCAACTGGGTTTCGTCACCGACGAGATCACCGACTCGCGGCCGGCGTACGACACCGTGCGCGCCGCCTCGCCGGACGCCGCCCACCGGGACCACGTCCGGGAGTACAACCGCTGGTGGGTGGAGAACCTGCCGTTCATCGACATCCCCGACGACAACATCGAGAAGACGCTGTACTACCGCTGGTGGCTGCTGCGCTACAACTACCTCGACGCCGACATCCCGGGCAGCGACTACCAGTTCCCGACGTCCATGGAGGGCGTCCTCGGCTACAACAACTCCATCGTCCTGACCACCGGCATGTTCGTCGAGGACCTCAAGTACCTGCGGGATCCCGCCTATTCGTACGGCCCCTGGGTCTCGGCCGGCGAGGTCTCCCGCAACTCCCGGTACACCGACAACCCCGGCGACCCGGAGAACTGGTCCAACAGCTACACGCAGTACCTCTCCGAGGCGGCCTGGGACTCCTACCAGGTGCACGGTGGCCCGGCCGGTGTCGTGCAGAACCTCGCCCGGTACGCCGAGGCCGATGTGCGCGGCCAGTTGGACACCTACGACACCGACGGCAACGGCCTCATCGAGTACGACTGGGGCGCGATGACCGGCAACGACGCCGACGCCGTGTCGTTCGACTGGCGCCCCGGCAACCTGGACCGCGCCGAGTCCGCCTACGTCTACAGCAACGCGCTCGCCGCCGCCGACGCCTACGCGCTGCTCGGCGACACCGGCAAGGAGGCCGAGATGCGGGCCGTCGCCGACCGGGTGCGCCAGGCCGTGCTCGACCACCTCTGGGACCCGGAGGATCGCCTGCTCAAGCACCGCCACGTCGAGTCCGGCGAGCTGGTGCCCTGGAAGGAGATCAACAACTACTACCCCTACAGCGTCGGGCTGATGCCCACCCCGGAGGAGGACCCGCAGTACCTGGAGGCGCTGCGGCTGTGGGCTGACGCCGGTGAGTACCCCGTCTTCCCGTTCTACACGGCCAATCAGGCGGACAAGGCGGAGGCCGCCGAGCAGGGCCACCCCGGCAGCAACAACTTCTCCGTCATCAACTCCACCGTGACGTTCCGCTTCCTGTCGTCCGTGCTGCGCAACTACCCGAACGAATACATCGACAACGACTGGTACGCCAAGCTGCTGTCCTGGAACGCGTGGGCGCACTACATCGGCGGGGACAACAACTGGCCCGACCAGAACGAGTTCTGGTCCGACGGCAGCGCCGACCCGCAGAACATCGGCTACCGCTCCTGGATCCACCACACCATCCTCGGCACCACCAACTGGACGGTGATCGAGGACGCCATGGGCTTCCGGCCCCGGTCCGACGACCGCGTGGAGCTGTGGCCGATCGACATCGACTGGCCGCACTTCGCGGTCACGGACATCAACTACCGGGGCACCGACCTGGCCGTGGTGTGGGACGAGCCGGGCGACGGCGAACGCCCCTACGGCACCGGCGTGCCGGAGGGCTACTCGGTCTACCTGGACGGAACGCTCGCGTTCACGGTCGACCGCCTCACCCACCTCGTCTACTCCCCCGAGACCGGCGAGATCACCTTCCCCGACGGCGGCGGCGAGGTCGTCACCACCGCCCGGGCCGAGCTGGCCGCCCCGGAGGAGGTCACGTTCGACGCGGACGACCGGGTCGTCGACGTCTTCGCCAAGGCCGGGCGCGACCTCACCGCCACCGGGGACGCGGCCCGCGACCTCGTCGAGGACGCCACCCCCGGCGCCTCCCACCAGGCCGACGGCCACGGCGTGGCCGGCGCGGTGGACGGCTTCACCATCAACGAGCCGTTCTGGGGCACGGCCGGATCCGGATCCGGGGAGGACTGGTTCGAGCTGGACTTCGACGAGCCGACCGCCGTGGACCAGGTGAAGCTGTACTTCGCCAGCGACAAACGGCGCGGCGGGTACGCCGAACCGGCCATGTACACCGTTCAGTACCTCGACGGCGACGAGTGGGCGGACGTCTCCTCCGCGGACAGAACGCCCCCGGTGCCCCGGGCCAACCTGAACGAGGTGCGGTTCCAGGAAGTGACCACCACCCGGCTCCGGGTGCTGCTGACCCATCAACCGGGCCATTCAAGTGGCCTGAAGGAGATACAGGCGTTTCGCACCGGCGAGGGCGGCGCGAACGTGGCGCCGCATGTGCGGGCCTGGCCCGACCCGGCCGTCAGCCTGCCCGGCGCCGCCCAGTTGATCGGCGTGGTCAAGGACGACGCGCGGCCCGAACGCCAACTGGACATCGCCTGGGAGACGGTGGCCGGCCCGCCGGACGGCGCGGCCCTCTTCGACGATCCCCATTCCCCCACCACCCGGGTGCGGTTCACCGAGGCCGGCACCTACACGCTGCGGCTGACGGCGGACGACGGTGAGCGGCGGTCCGCCCAGGAGGTCCGGATCACCACCGACGGCACCTCCGCCGAGCAGGTCAACGTGGCGGTGGCGGCGACCCCGACGGCCTCCCACACCTCCGGCTGGGAGTCGATCGAGGCCATCAACGACGGCCGGGAGCCCGCCTCTTCGGCCGACAGCCCGCGCTGGGGCTCCTGGCCGGAGAAGGGCACGCAATGGGTGGAGTACACCTGGCCGGAGCCGGTGCGGATCGACGGCTCCGACATGTACTTCTTCCGGGACGCCGAGCCGGGCGCGGCGGACGGCGTGGGCGTTCCCGCGTCCTGGGTCATCGAGTGGTGGGACGGCGATGCCTGGCAACGGGTGCCGTCCGCAAGCGAGTTCGGTGTCGCCGCGGACGCGTGGAACACCACCGAGTTCGCCCCCGTGACCACCACCCGGCTGCGCGCGGTGCTCACCGGCCAGCCGAACCTCGCCGTGGGCGTGCAGGAGTGGAAGGTCTACGCCGAGCCGCCGGAGCGGGTGCGCGAGGTGCACGTCCCGACGCCCCGGGGCACCGTTCCCCAACTGCCGGACCAGGTCACGCTGGTCTACGCGGACGGCGCCACGGCCGCCACGGCCGTTCAGTGGGAGCCGCTCACCGAGGACCAGGTCGGGCAGGGCGGCACGAGCGTGCGGGTGTCCGGCGTCACGGAGTCGCCCCAACTGCCCGTCGCCGCCACCGTCTGGGTCCGCGTCACCGACGCCGTGGAGATCACGAGCATCGCCGAGGAGAGCGTGACCACCCCGGCGGGCGTCCCGCCGGACCTGCCGGGCACCGTCGTCGCGACCTACAACGACGGCTCCCGGGACAGCCGCGTCGCCGTCACCTGGCCGGACATCGACCCCGGCCGGTACGCGGAACCGGGCACGTTCACGGTCACCGGCACGGCGGAGGGCACCGGCATCCGGCCCACCGCGACGGTGACGGTGCGCGCACCGGCCTGACGGCTCAGGCCGCGGGCGTCAGCTCGGCGCGACCGAAGAGCAGGGCGTAACCGCGCGGCAGGGCGGCGAGGATCCGGCCGTTGACCTCGCCGCCCGCGCGGTCGCCCACCGCGATGAGCACGGTGCCCGCCGCCCAGCGGGCTTCGGCCGGGGCGCCGCGCGGCGAGGATCTCCCCCGCCTCGACGGGCAGGAGACGCGCCAGCTCACGGCGTTCCTCGCCGGCGACGTGCTCGCCGAGCACCGCGAGCACCGCGAGCACCGCCTGGCGCGTTCCGCGATGGGGATCCGCAGGGTCAGCGCCCCCGCGTCGTACTCGGCCCGGACACGCTCGGTGTCGAGGCTGTCGCGCAGCATGACGGTGCCTGACGGCGCTGGGGCGGGACGCGGCCACGCGCCGTCTGCGCTCGTGCGACACGCGGCCCGTTCGGGCAGGTCGTTCGTAATGTCGGCGATATGAGCTATACCCCTTATTCCGATATCCCGGTGAGGAGCGACCATGACCGTGGGGCAGATGCGGTTCGGCACGGGCAACGACGCCGGTGCGGACGGGACCGGGCTCGTGTCCGGCAATTCCAGGACGACGCTGTACGCGGAGAATTCCGGTGACCCGGGCCTGGAGACGCCCGCGTACGCCGTCGCCGCCCGGGGCCGGGGGATCGCCATCCGGGGGCATGGGGTCGAGGCCGGAGTGACGGGGTCCTCCCCCAAGCTGGGGGTGGCCGGGGAGGGGTTCTGCGGGGTGGGCGGGCTCACCGAGCACGACGACCAGGCGGCGGCGGCCGTGTACGGGGCGGCGCTCAAGGGGAACGCGAACGGCGTCGTCGGGGAGGCCGACGACGGGCCGAACGCGTTCGCCGTCTGGGGCAAGAGCGAGTCGGGCTACGCCGGCTACTTCAGCGGGCGGGTGAACGTCACCGAGAACCTCACCGTGGCGGCCGGCGGGTTCCGCATCGATCATCCGCTGGACCCGCAGCAACGCTATCTGCGGCACTCCTTCGTCCACTCCCCGGAGTGGCTCAACGTGTACAGCGGCCGGGTGGTGACGGACGCCGAGGGCTCGGCCGTGGTCGAACTGCCGGGGTACTTCGAGGCGTTGAACAAGGACATCCGTTATCAGCTCACCGTCATCGGGGGCTTCGCCCAGGCGGTGGTGGCCGAGGAGGTGCGGGACAACCGTTTCACCGTCGCCACCGACCGGCCCGGGGTCACCGTGTGCTGGCAGGTGACCGGCGTCCGCCAGGACCCGTACTCCCTGTCGGAGGGCCCTCGCGCCCCGGAGACCGACAAGCCGGAGGGCGAGGGGAACACCTTCCTGCACCCCCATGAGCACGGCTTCCCGCCGGAGGCGGGCCGGGACCACTGGCGCGTCGAGGCGTTCCGCGAGCAGCGGTTCCGGTTGCGCGTGGGCCGGCCCCCCGAGCCGCCGGCCTGAGCGGCCGGGGCGACCGGCATCGGCGCAGGTCAACGCGGTGCGGATGGAGATGACAACGGTCATCACCGCAGCCTTTGACAGCGGCGCCCGGCCGCCCCCACCATGCACGTATGAACAGTCCTTCAGACGGGCTGGTGTCGGCCGACGGCTGCGCGGTCCGCGTCGTGGACGCCGACCGCGTGCACGCGGTGCGCGCCCGCATGCCCGCCGACACCGAACTCGCCGACACCGCCGATGTCTTCGGGCTGATGTCGGACCCCGGACGGCTGCGGCTGCTGGTCGCCCTGCTGGAGGGCGAGATGTGCGTGTGCGACCTCGCCGCGGTGACCGGGCTCAGCGAGTCGGCGACCTCGCACGCCCTGCGGCTGCTGCGGGCCCACCGCGTGGTCGCCGCGCGTCGCGCCGGGCGGATGGCGTACTACCGGCTGGCCGACGCCCATGTGCGGATGCTGCTGGACCTGGCCGTCGCCCACTCCGAGCACACCGAGGCCATCCACCCCGAGCGGGGAGGCGGTCACTGATGGGCCACGGACACGCCCACGGCCACACCCACGGAACGGCCTCCGCGACCGGCCGGCACCGGTGGCGGCTCACCGTCTCGTTCGTCCTGATCGCCTCGTACTTCGTCGTCGAGCTGGCCTTCGGCCTGATCTCCGGCTCCCTGGCACTGCTCTCCGACGCCGGGCACATGGCCGCCGACGTCGTCACGCTGGCCGCCGCCCTGGTGGCCACCCGCATCGCGGGCCGCCCCGACGCGACCGGCCGCCGCACCTACGGCTCCTACCGCGCCGAGGTCTTCGCCTCCGGCCTGGCCGTCCTGCTGATGCTGGGCGTCGCCGGCTACATCGTCGTCCAGGCCATCGGGCGCATAGGCACCACCGCCGAGGTGGCGACCGGCCCGATGCTGATCGTCGGCGTGCTCGGCCTGCTGGTCAACGTCGTCGCGCTGCTGCTCCTGCGCGCCGGCGCCGAGGACAGCCTCAACGTCCGGGGCGCCTATCTGGAGGTGGTCGCGGACACGGCCGGTTCGGCCGGGGTCATCGCGGCCGGCTGGCTGGTCGCCGCCACCGGGCGGCCGGGATGGGACACGGCCGTCGCGCTGGCGATCGGCGCCTTCGTCGTCGTCCGCGCCGTGCCGCTGGGCCGCCAGGTCCTCGCGGTGCTGGGCCAGCACGCCCCCGAGGGCATGAACGTGGACGCCGTGGCCGAGGACCTGGCCGCCATCGACGGCGTCGCCGGCGTTCACGACCTCCACCTGTGGACGCTCACCTCGGGCATGCCCGTGGCCACCGCCCACCTGGTCACCCGCGACCGGGCCGACAACCACGCCGTTCTGGACCGCGCCCAGGAGGTGCTGCGCCGGCGCCACGGCGTGGCCCACGCGACGCTCCAGGTGGAGCCGACCGACCACCACGGCTGCGACGAACTCGGCTGGTGAGCTGGCGCCGACGGCGCGGCGCGGGGGCCACAACGGGCGGCGCGGGCGGCCGGCGGGTGCCGTGCACCGAGGCCGCGCGCTCCCCGAGCCAGTCCGAACAACCCGCCGCCGGGGCGTTCGCCCGGCTCACGGCGCGGGCAACCCGACGGAAGCACCGTGCGGCCCGCGTTCCCCGCACGGGGCGGGGCGCCCCGCCGTGCGGTAACGAGCAGGCCCCCGCCGGAGCGGGGGCCGTTCCTCGTCTGCGCCGGAGACTCACCGAACGGAGCTCCGGCGCCGCAGAACGCCCGGGGCCACCACCGCGACGCCGAGCAGCGACACCACCAGCGGCACCCACAGGGCCGAGCTCAGCCCCTCCAGCAGCGCGTCCGGCGAGTGGCCCTCGCCGGCCCCGGCCCGCTGGACGGCCGTGACGACGGCCAGCGACAGCGCGGCACCGAACTGGAACGAGGTGTTCACCAGGCCGCTGGCCACGCCCTGCTCCTCCGCCGCGATGCCGTTGGTCGCCAGGATGTTCAACGGCCCGTAGGCGAAGGTGAACGCGAGGCCGGCCAGCAGGAACGCGGGCAGCATCCCGGTCGCGTAGGCCGAGTCGCCGTCCAGCGGCAGCAGCGCCAGATAGGCCAGCGAAGCGGCGACGAGCCCGGCCAGGATGACGCGCGGCGCGCCGAACCGGGCCACCAGCGGTGCCACGATCCGGGGCGCGAGCAGCACGACGACCGCGCCGCTGGGGGCGACCGCCAGGCCGGTGGTCAGCGCGGACCAGCCGCGCACGTCCTGCATGTAGAGGGTGAGGATGAACAGGGCGCCCAGCCAGGCGCCGAGCAGGGCCATCGCGCCGACGTTGGCCTGCACCACGGCGCCGGAGCGCAGCAGGCTCAGCCGCACCAGCGGGGCGGCGGCGCGCCGTTCGATCGCGACGAACGCCGCCAGCAGCGCGGCGACCCCGACCAGCGAGCCGAGGGTGCGGGCCGAGCCCCAGCCGACCTCGGGGGCCTGGATGAGGGTGAACACCAGCAGCAGCATCGCGGCGGTCACGCTCACCGCGCCGGCGAGGTCGAAGCCCTGCCGGGGACCGGTCGGCCGGCTCGAGCGCGGGATCAGCCACAGGCCGCCCAGCAGCGTGAGGCCGGCGACCAGCGCCGGGGCGAAGAACACCCACCGCCAGGACACCTCGGTGAGCAGGCCGCCGGCGACCAGGCCGAGCGAGAAGCCGGAGGCGCCGGTGGCCGTGTAGATGGTCAGCGCCTTGTTGCGCGCGGGCCCCTCGGCGAAGCTGGTGGTGATGATCGACAGGCCCGCCGGGGCGGTGAACGCGGCGCTGACGCCGGTCAGGAAGCGGGCGGCGACGAGGAGTTCGCCATTGGGCGCCAGCCCGCCCAGCACGGAGGTGACCAGGAACGTCGCCAGTGCCAGGAGGAAGACGCGCCGCCGCCCGAGCAGATCGGCCGCCCGGCCGCCCAGCAGCAGGAAGCCGCCGAAGCCCAGCACATAGCCGCTGACCACCCACTGGAGCGAGCTGGTGGACATGGCCAGGTCGGCGCCGATGGACGGGAGGGCCACGCCCTTCATGGAGGCGTCCAGCGCGTCGAGGAACAGCGCGCCGCACAGGACGAAGAGCATGCCCCAGGCGCGTCCGCTCAGGGTTTGGCGGGGCGCGGGCGCGGCGGCCGGGGCCGCCGGGGCATGGGGATCGGGGGAATGGCTCGCGTCCGCAAGCTGTTCGGTCAGGGGTGTGGCCACCGGGGGGCTCCCGTCTACAGGCAGCGGAATGGAAGATGAATAACGGACCGATCAGTCCGGGACCGATCAGTCCGTATCTTGTGCAGGCGCGGGACGCCCTGTCAACCGCGTTCTCGTCAGCCGGACCGATCAGTCCGCTACCCTTGGGTCGCGAAGAACCGGTACGGAGGTGTGCGATGGCGCGGAAGCCCGATCCCGAGGCGCGGGAGCGCATGCTCCGGACCGCGACCCGGCTGTTCGCCCAGCACGGCGTGCACGCCGTGGGCCTTCAGCAGATCATCGACGACTGCCACTGCGGGAAGAACCTGCTCTACCGGGAGTTCGGCAGCAAGGACGAGCTGGTCATGGCCTTCCTGGAGCGCTGCGCGCGGTCCTGGCAGGAGGCCCTGGACCGGGCCGCCCGGGCGGCCGACGGCGACCCGGCGGGCCAACTGCTCGCGCTGGTCGACGCGTTGGCGGAGGAGGCCGCCGACCCCGCCTTCCGGGGGTGCGCCCTGCGCAACGCGTTCGCCGAGTTCCCGGACGAGGACCACCCCGCGCACCAGTTCATCGTCGAGCACTACGCGGCCCGGCAGGCCGATCTGCGCGCGATCGCCCGCCGGGCGGACGTCACCGACCCCGACGAGCTGGCCGACCGCGTCGAGCTGATCCTCGACGGCCTCAACACCAACGGCGCGGTCCTGGGCACCCGGGGCGCCGCCGGCGTCGCCCGCGCCTTCGCCGAGGACGTGATCCGCGCCGCGCGCGTCCCGGCGGGCAGCGGACGCCAGGACTCTTTTCCTCGCCTCCCCCAACGGCCCCGGAGCGCTTCCGGCCGCCCCCCGGGCTCATGAACGGCCTCCGGAGTGCACAGCTCCGGCACCTTTCGCGGGCGGATTATTCCGTTTAGCTTGTTGCCGTTCAACAACACGGGGACTTGGCGGAAGGAGGCCATTCATGCGGATCCGGTGGCCTCGCAGCGTCTCCACCCAGGTGCTGCTGGTGCAGCTCGCCATCACCGCCGGGGTCACCGTGTTCGCCACCGGCCTCTTCCTCGCGCCGCTCAGTGACCAGCTCGACGACCAGGCCATGCGGCGGGCGCTGTCCATCGCCCAGACCACCGCCGCCGACCCGGACACCACCCGGGATCTGCTCGCCACCGAGCCGGCGGCGGACGGGCCCGTGCAGGCCGCCGCCGAGCGGATCCGGCGGGGCACCGGGGCGCTGTACATCGTGATCATGGACACGCACGGCACCCGCTGGTCGCACACCGACCCCGAACGGATCGGCGGGCGGGTCTCCACCGACCCCGGCCGCGTCCTCGCCGGCGAAGAGGTCATGCAGATCGACAACGGCACGCTGGGCCGTTCCGCCCGGGCCAAGGTGCCGCTGCGCGACGACGGGCACATCGTCGGCGCGGTGTCGGTCGGCATCGCGTACGACGGCGTGCGCGACCGGCTGCTCGGCGTGGTCCCGAGCCTGCTGCTGTACGCGGGCGCCGCCCTCGCCGTGGGCGCCCTCGCCGCGATCGGCGCCTCGCGCAGGCTGCGGCGCGGCACGCACGGGCTCGCGTTCGCCGACATCTCCGCGCTGCTGGACGAGCGCGAGGCGATGCTGCACGGCATCCGCGAGGGCGTCGTGGCGATCGACGCCCAGGGCCGGATCCGGCTGGTCAACGACGAGGCGCGGCGGCTGCTGGGCCTGGACGGCGACGTGACCGGGCGCCCGCTGGGCGAGGTGCTGCCGCCCGGCCGGACGGCCGACCTGCTGGCCGGTCGGGTCGCCGGGACCGACCTGCTGACCGTCAGCGGCGGCCGGGTGCTGATAGCCAACCGGATGCCGACCGGCGACGGCGGGGCCGTGGCCACGCTGCGCGACCGCACCGAACTGGAGCTGCTCGGCCGCGAGCTGGACTCCACCCAGGGGCTGCTCGACGCGCTGCGCGCCCAGGACCACGAGCACGCCAACCGCCTGCACACCCTGCTCGGGCTGCTCGAACTGGACATGCACGACGAGGCCGTCGCCTACGTCGCCGAGCTGGCCGACGCGCGGCGCGCCTCGGCCGAGCAGGTCGGTGAGCGGGTGGGCGACCCGCTGCTCTCGGCACTGCTCGTCGGCAAGTCGGCCGTCGCGGCGGAGCGCGGCGTGTCCCTGCGCGTCTCCCCCGCGACGCTGCTGCCCGACCGGGTGGCCGACCCGCGCGACCTGGTGACCGTTCTGGGCAATCTGATCGACAACGCGCTGGAGGCCGCCGCCGCGCACCGCCGCCCCGACCCCTTCGCCGAGGTGGAGCTGCGGGCCGAGGGGACCACCGCCGTCCTGCGGGTCTCCGACACCGGGCCGGGCCTGCCGCCCGGCCTGCGCGACCAGGTCTTCGCCGAGGGCTGGTCGACCAAGCAACGGCCGGCCCACCGCAGCCGGGGCCTCGGTCTGGCCCTCGTCCGGCGGCTCGCCACGCGCCACGGCGGCACCGTCGAGGTGACCGAACGGGCGGGCGGCGGCGCGGTGTTCACGGTCGTGCTGCCCGAGGCGCTGAACGAGGCGCCGGACAACGAGGACAGGGCCGGCGAGGTCCGGTTCACCCCCGCCGGGGAGGCACGGTGATCGACGTACTGGTGGTGGAGGACGACCCCCGCGTCGCCGCGATCAACGCGGCCTATGTGGCCAAGGTGCCGGGCTTCCGGGTCGCCGCCCTGGCCCACAGCTCCGACGAGGCGCTGGCCGAACTGGCGGGCGGCGGCGTCGATCTCGTGCTGCTCGACCACTACCTGCCGGACGGCACGGGCCTGGGCCTGGTGCGGCAGATCCGGCAGCTCGGCCACCAGGCCGATGTGATCATGGTGACCGCGGCCCGCGACGTGGAGACCGTCCGGGCGGCCATGCGGTACGGCGTGCTGCAATACCTGGTCAAGCCGTTCAAGTTCTCCGGCCTGCGGTCCAAGCTGGAGGGATACGCTGCGCTGCGCCGCACCCTCGCGGGCGTCGGCGGCAACGGCGAGGCGGCCCAGGAGCAGGTGGACCGCATGTTCGGCGCGCTCCGGACGCCCGAGGCGGCCCCCGCCGAACTCCCCAAGGGGCACTCCGCGTTGACGGCCGACCTCATCCGCCAGGTGCTGAACGAGGCCACCTCGCCGCTGTCCGCGCACGAGGTCGCCCAGCGCGCGGGGGTGAGCCGTTCCACCGCGCAGCGCTATCTGAAGTATCTGGAACGCGTGGGCCGCCTCAGCCTCACGCTCAAATACGGCGACGCCGGCCGCCCCGAACACCGCTACGCCTGGGCCAGAGGTCACTGACCGCGCGCCTCAACACCGCCTTGAACTGGGCTTTTGCTCATATTTCCCACGCCGCCGACTCTTGTCGCGCAGTTCGGGCGGAACCTACGGTCATGCGGACCGTGGTTCAAGGGCGAGCGATAGGTAGCCGGAATGATCACTTTCATGGGCTTCGCCATGATCGCAACTTTTCTGACATTGATCATGACGAAGAAGATGTCCCCGCTCGGGGCGCTCATCTTGATACCGGCGTTGTTCTGCGTTCTCGTCGGCCAGGGCGCGGAACTCGGGGACTACGTCATCGACGGAATCGGACAACTGGCGCCCACCGCCGCCATGTTGATGTTCGCGATCATCTATTTCGGCGTCATGATCGACGTGGGTCTTTTCGACCCGATCGTCCGGGGAATTCTGCGGTTCTGCAAGGCCGACCCGATGCGGATCGTCGTGGGAACGGCGTTGCTCGCGGCGATCGTCTCGCTGGACGGCGACGGCTCGACAACGTTCATGATCACGGTCTCCGCGATGCTGCCGCTGTACCGCCGGCTCAAGATGGACCTGCTGATCCTGACCGCCGTGGCCGCCACCGCCAACGGCGTCATGAACACCCTCCCCTGGGGCGGCCCGACCGCCCGCGCCGCCACCGCCCTGGGCCTCGACGCCGGTGACATCTTCGTGCCGATGATCCCGGCCCTCGCCGTGGGCCTGGTCGCCGTTTTCCTCCTCGCCTGGCTGCTCGGACTGAAGGAACGCAGGCGGCTGGGCACGCTGGCCCTGGACACCCCGGGTGACCGGGAGACCCTGCCGGCGGCGCTTCTCCAGGCCGAAACCGGTGGCGAAGCGGGCGGCGAAAGCGGCGGCGCCCCCAAGCCGGTGACCGGCGGCGCCGGCCCCGGGGACGACGACCCCGAGGAGGCCGTCGGCCTGGACCCGCGGCGGCCCACCCTGCGCCCGCGGCTCTACTGGTTCAACGCGGCCCTCACCGCCGCCCTGCTCACCCTGATGATCCTTCAGGCGCTGCCGATTCCGGTGCTCTTCCTGCTCGGCGCCGCGATCGCCCTGAGCGTCAACTACCCCAACATGCAGGACCAGAAGGCGCGGATCGCCGCCCATTCAGAGAATGTCCTCAACGTCTCCGGCATGGTTTTCGCCGCCGCCGTCTTCACCGGCGTCCTCACCGGAACCGGCATGGTCGAGAACATGGCGCTGAGCCTCGTGGACGCCATTCCCGACGGGCTCGGCCCGCATATGGAGCTGGTCACCGGCCTGTTGAGCATCCCCCTCACCTATTTCATGTCCAACGACGGCTTCTATTTCGGCATCGTCCCGATCCTCGCCGAAGCAGGCGCCGCGCACGGGGTTTCCTCGACGGAAATCGCCCGGGCGTCCCTCGTCGGCCAGCCCCTGCACATGTCCAGCCCTCTTGTGCCCGCGGTCTACGTCCTGGTGGGTATGGCCAAGGTCGAATTCGGCGACCACACGCGATACGCCGTCAAATGGGCCGCACTGGTCTCCCTGGTGGTGCTCGGCGCGGGACTGCTCCTGGGCATCATCTGAGGACATCGGGGCCGGTGCCGGTGCCCATGACCCGCCGCGGGCACCGGCCTCGGGGCCTCGTTCACCATACGTGATATATACCCGGTATGCGTTCGCACCACAGATCACCCTCGCCCCGGCTGACCGCCCTGGCCGCCTGCGCGGTGCTGGCCGCGGCTCTCGCCGTCGGGCCGAGCGCTCCCGGGGCCGCCGCCAGTCCGGCCGGTGCCCAGGCCGCCTCCCCCGGACAGCCGGCGCAGGCGCCCGGGGAGCGCCTGGTCACCCTGGTCACCGGCGACCGCGTCGTGCTGAACGAGGCGGGAGAGACCACCGGCCTGATCCCGGCTCAGGGCCGGGAACACATACCCGTCCAGTTCGTCGAAACGGCCGGTGCCACGCTGGCGCTGCCCGCGGACGTGCGTCCGCTGCTGGCCGACGACGTCCTGGACCGGCGGCTGTTCGACGTCACCGCGCTCGGCGAGGCGGACAACGGCCTCCGGCTGCTCGTCACCCACGAGGGCGACGAGCTTGAAGAGCTGACCATCACGCCCGAACGGGCCGCCGAGGTATGGCAGTCACTGACCGACCCCGCCGGACGGAACGGGACACCGGCCGCCGCCCCCGGCATCGAGTCGATCGCGCTGGACGCCACCGCCGAGGACGTTCCCGGCACCCGCGCCGACGGCGAGGAGCCGCTTGTCGACCTGACGGTCGAGCCCGTCGGCCGCGACGGGCGCCCGGCCGTGCCCGCGTCCACCGTCGTCGCCAACCTCGACCGGGCCGAGTTCTACGAGCTGGCGGTGAGCGCGGACGGCACCACCCTCACCGGCCGCGTCCCGGCCGGACGTTACGCGGTGGACGTCACGTTCCTGGAGTGGGCCGAGGACGGCACGACCCTGCTGAGCTCCGACTGGCTGATCCGTCCCGACGTGCGCGTCACCGGCGACACCACCGTCCGCGTCGACGCCGCCGACGCCCGGCCGGTGACCATGACCGGCCCGGACGACGACGCGACGCAGGAGTCCGTCATCCTGGCCAACGAATACGTGGCCGAGAACGGCGACTTCGGCATGGCCGCCACCTGGGCCTATCCCGCCGCGCCCGGGGGACACCGCACCGCGCAGTTGGGCCAAGTCGCCGACGGCTGGCGGATGTCCGCCACCGCCAGCACCTGGTGGAAGAACGGCGACCGCCGCTACCACCTGGCCGACCGCGCCGAGGACTCGTTCTACACCGGGCTCGACCTGCGTGTGCCGCTGCGCGACATGGCCCGCGTCACCACCCGGCAGGGCGCCTGGGCCGACGGCCGGCACGGCCAGTTGATCACCAGGTCGTCGCTGGTCGAGATCGCCGCCGCGCAGGCGCGTGAACTGCCGCGCGTCACCGAGGTGTTCGTCCAGGCCGACGCCGGCCGGTGGAGCCAGGAGCTGTGGCAGTTGGGCCCCGACGGCGGCGAGGAGTCGGTCCACGGCTCGCAGGCCAGGGAGTACCGCGCCGGGCACCGCTACCGGGAGGCGTTCAACACGGCCGTGTTCGGCCCCGCGCCGAACGCCGGGGACAACGGGATCTTCCGCACCGGCAACGTGATCCACGGCGGCACCAGCCCGTTCGGCGACGGCGCCGGCCACGGCGGGAGCAGCCTGACCGACAGCGCGCGCGTCACGCTGTACCGGAACGGCGAGGAGTACGCCCGCTCGACCGAGTCCGCCGACTGGTTCGCGTTCGACGTGCCGGCCGACGAGGCGGCGTACGAACTGGTCGTCGAGGCCACCCGCCCGGGCGCGACGGCCGGCACGGCGGTCACGGCGTCCTACGCGTTCGCCTCGGGCCCGGCCGATGCCGGGGAAACGGTCCAACTGCCGTCCGGCGCCGTCCACTTCACCCCCGACCTGACGCCGGAGAACACCTCACCCGCCGACCGGCGCGTCCGGATCCCGGTCACCGCGCGCGGCACCGCCGGGCCGGCGGCCTCGCTCGCCGTCGAGGTGTCCTACGACCGGGGCGAGACCTGGGCCCCGGCCCCGGTCCGCAACGGCCGCGTTCACGTCGACAATCCGCCGGCCGGCGGAACGGTCTCCTTCCGCGCCGAGGCCCGTGACCGCGACGGCAACACGGTCACCCAGACACTGATCGACGCCTACCGCACGGCCTGACGGCCGGGCGCCACACGAAGTCGCGCGGCCCCGGCAAGGTCCCACTCCGCCGGGGTCGCGCGGCTACGATGCGCCCTGCTGACCGAACACCCATACATTTTCCGGGACTTGGGCCGTGGAAGACCGGAAACTCGCTGACCGTTACCGGCTGGTGCGCCCGCTCGGACAGGGCGGCATGGGGGAGGTGTGGGAGGCCCACGACGAGAGTCTGCGGCGGCCGGTCGCGGTCAAGGTGATCTCGGCCCTCGCGGGCGGCGGCAGCCGGGCCGACGAGGCGCGCGCCCGTTTCCTGCGGGAGGCGCGGATCACGGCCGTCCTCCAGCACCCGCACATCGTGACCGTCCACGACCTCGGCGAGGCCGCCACCGACGAGGGAACCACGCCGTTCCTGGTCATGGAACTGCTCCAAGCCCGGGGCCTGGACGCCGTCATCCGCCGCGGCCCGGCCGGCGAGGCGGACGCCGCTCGGTGGGGCGCGCAGATCTGCGACGCGCTGGCCGAGGCGCGCGGCCGCCCCGAACAGCGCAGCGACCTGTACGCGTTGGGCTGTCTGCTCTTCGAACTCCTCACCGGGCAACTGCCGTTCACCGCCCCGGACACCGTCGGGTACCTCACGGCGCACTTGAACGACACCCCTCCGGCGCCGAGCAGCGTCGCGCCCGGCGTCTCCGCCGCCTGGGACAACCTGGTCCTCAGGCTGCTGGCGAAGGACCCCGGCCAGCGCTACGACTCGGCCGCCGCGCTCGCCGACGAACTGCGCCGCCTCGACGGCCTGGACCGGACGGCGGCGCGTTACACCCCGACCGTCGCGGACCCGGGCGAGCAGCGGCCGGCCCCGCCCCCCGCGACGGCCCGCGGCAACTCCTCGCCGGCACCGACCAGCGCGGCGACCACGCAGACGGCGCCACGGCCGGCCGGACGACCCGGCGCCACGCGCCGCGACCTGCTGTGCTGCGCGGCGCGGGCCCCGCCGCGCTCGCGGTGGCCGGCGGCGCTGTACCTGACCGGCGCTCCCCGGAAGGACCCGGTCGCCTGGTCGCGGAACATCGGCGACGTCGACCTGATGAACAGCTCCGGTTCCGACGTCATCGTGGCCGACGGGCGCTGCCACGTGGCCCGCGGCAACGACTACCGAGATGACGCGGTGCTCTGCACCGTCGACCTGGCCGGCGGCGAGCCCCTGTGGGAGGCCCCCCTCAACGGGCTCTGGGCCAGCGGGGAAAGGCACTTCACGGTGATCGACGGCACCGTGCTCGCCATGACCCGGCACCGCGACGAGTTCGACTTGCTGCACGCGTTCGACGCGGCCGGCGGCGAGCGCCGGTGGCAGCGGGAGATCGCCCTCGGCACGCAACTGGACGTGCACCGGCCCAGCGGCCTGCTGATCACCGGCGAGGACCGGCTGGTCGTCGGGATCGACCCGCGCACCGGCGACAGCCGCTGGACGTTCGACGCGTCCCCCTACGGCGGGTTCGTGCCGGCCGGCGATCTGGTGCTGTGCGACGGCGGGTGGGCGGTGCACGGCGAGACGGGCGAGGAGCTGTGGGAACGCTCCGACATCTTCCCGAGGGGCGACCGCGGGCAGGCCCTCGGCGAGGGCATCCTCTGCTAAGAGGCCAACGGGAGCGTCGGCATCGACCTCGTCTTCCGCGAGGCAGGCACGGGCGACGTGGTGTGGCGGAGCCCGTTCCAGGACAGCGAACCGGAGCCCGTCGTCGGGGCGTTGCGGCCCATCGAGTCGCTGGTGTCGGACACCACCGTGTTCCTGCCGCTGGCCGCCGGGGGCCACCGGAAGCCGACCGCCCTGGACGGGCTCACCGGCGAGGAGAAGTGGAAGTACGACGGCACCTACCAACCGGACGGCCCGGACGGTCCGGTGGCGAGCGTGCCGGGCGGGTTCATTTTCCCCACTCAAGGGGGAACGGTGTGCCTGGCCGCCTACGACGGCGCGGAGCGCTGGCACGACGAGGCCGACAGCTCCCAGGGGGTGGGGATCACCGACAGGTACGTGATGCTCCGCCGGACCAAGCAGGAACGGCTGTTCCAGCGCTGGACCACCGTGCGGATCCTCGACTCGGGGAACGCCCGCGAGTTCTGGACGGGCCAGTTCGACAGCAACGCCGTCAGCGGCCCCGCGTCGGACGGTGACGGCCTGATCGTCGTCCTGGACAACGGCGGAACGCTGTGGGCCCTGCGCCCGTGACCCACCGGAGCGCTGTCAGTGCCGTGTGTCACGCTCGGCGCATGGGATTCTTCGACGATCTGGTCCTGCCGGAGGAACCGGCCACCGAGCGGCCCGTGCTCGCCCGGTTGACGGCACCGACCGAGGACGACGCGCGGTACGCGCCACCCGTTGACCGCTTCGCGCCCGTGCGGCTGTCGCAGCTCGCGGTGGCGGGCGCCGGGCCGGACACCCGGGTGCTGCTGACGGGGTGGTCCGTGTGGCCGCGGTCCGCCACCCTGCACCTGGCGGTCTTCCGCGGGATCCGCAGGCAGGGCACGCTTGCGAACCGCCAGTCCGGGCTCCGGGTGGGTCTGCGGTTCTCCGACGGCCGCCGGGTGACCTCACTGGACGGGACGGTGCCGCGGCACTTCCGCTTCACCGGGCCGGGGGGCGAGGAGAGGGAAGCGGCGACGACGCAGGCGGTCGGCCTGATCCCGCTGGATCCGGGGATGCATCACTCCCACCGGTCGCTGTTCAAGACCGACGTCGATCTCTACCTGGCGGAGCTCCCGCCCCTCGGGGACGCCCAGTTGGTCGTCGAGTGGCCGGACGAGGGGATAGCCGAGACCCACACCCCGGTCGAGGTGGCGGCGCTCCATGCCGCCACGAGCCGGACGATCGAGGTCTGGCCGGGACTTGAGCCGCCGGAGCCGACGGAGGAGTCGCGTTCGATCGCGACCATGGAGCTGGGCGGACCGCCCTCGTTTTTGGCACCGCCGCTGACTCCGGGCCGGCTCAGGAAGCGCCGTCGCGAGGAGGAGGCGCGGCAGCGATATGTGCCGCGGGCCGACTGGCAGCGCATGAGCCCCCAGGACTGGGCGGACGCGGCCCTGGTCCGGGCCCGGCTGGACGGCGGCGCGCCGCCCGGGGACCCCGTCGGCTGGCGCGGCACCGCCCCGCTGCACCTGGTGGCGGAGCAGGGCGCGGAGGAGGCGGTGCGGGAGCTGCTGTCCCGGGGCGTGGCGGTCGACGTTCGCAACGAGGACGGGCACACGCCGCTGTGGTTCGCCGCCCAGAGCATGGACGAGGGCAGTGTCCGCGCGCTGATCGACGCCGGGGCGGATGTGTGGACGCCGCAGTCGGGGCCCTGGTCACCGGGCCGGCTGTTGCTGACCACATCGCTCGCACCGCTCGTCGCGGGCCTGCCGAACGCGGAGGAGCTGCCCGCCGGGGAGGCCGCCGCCTTCCGGGCGGCGGACGCGCTCATCGCGGCCTTCGGCACCGAGCCGCTGTGGACGGACGGGCTCGGCATCGCCTTCGTTCAGGGCCTGAGCGAGGACGAGGTGATCCGGCGGCTGGGCGCCGATCCCGCGCGGTGCCCGCGGGTGGACATCGAGGACGCGCCGTTCGACCCGGCGGACTACGAGGAGTCCCTGCGCTATGTGAGCGTGCGGGGCGTGGACGGGTCTCCCGGCGGCTGTGCGGTCACCCAGGACGGCTACCTGCCACATGACAACGAACTGCTGCGCGCGATATCGGCGGGCACCGCCGCCTACGGGGTGTACTTCAACCCCGACGGCGGGACGTTCGGCACCCTGGCCCGCGACGGCGAGATCGTCGCCCGGGACGAGATAGGGCTCTGGCAGCACAAGTCGGACCCGAGTGCCTACTGGCACTTCCGTTTCTGGCAGCGCGGACACGCGTTTCCTCATGGCGCCGACATCCTCGCCTACTGCTGCGCCGCGGCCGGCCTGAAGATCACCGACGGCCGGGCCGCGCTCGGTCTCGGCACCCCGCACCGCTGGCTGGAACTGCCGTCGCGGCTGCGGCGATGAAGGGGGGCGGGCGGCATCGCCTGGGTGATTTGTCAACAATCTCGTTAGACTGGCACGCATGAACGAGACACCGCGCTGGCTGACCCCCGCCGAACAGCGGGCCTGGCGGAGCTTCGTCCGGATGCAGCAGAAGCTCCAGGGCCGGCTGTCGCGCCGGTTGCAGGCCGATTCCGGCCTGTCCGAGGCCGACTACACGGTCCTCGTCGAGCTGACGGACGCGCCCGACGGACGGCGCCGCTTCCTGGATCTGGCCAAGGCGGTGGAGTGGGAGAAGAGCCGGATGTCCCACCACATCACCCGCATGACGAAGCGCGGGCTGGTGACCCGGGTCGAGTGCCCCGAGGACGGCCGGGGAGCGTTCGTGGTCATCACCCCGGCGGGCCACGAGGCGATCAGGGCCGCGGCCCCGCTGCATGTCGAAGCCGTTCGCGAGATGTTCCTCGACCACGTGACACCGGCGGAGCTGGACATGCTCGGCCACCTCTGCGAACGCGTCGTGGACCGGCTGGACGCGCCCTCCCATCCGGCCGAGCAGGTGGAGTCCGGAGCCTGATCACCGCCGGGTGGGCCGCCGGGGCGGAGCCCTCTCACATGGCCAGCCCGAGGGTCACGGCCGCGGCGACGGAGAGAACGGTGAGCACGACGGGAGCGAGGGCGTTGCCCCGGGCGGCGGGATCGGCGTAGTCGCCCGCCCTGGCGTGGAACGCCACCGCGCCGGCCATCATCAGCGCGAAGCCGACGGCGGCCGCGATGCCCAGCGGCTGCCAGAACAGTCCGACCACCAGACCGCCGGCCGCGGCGACCTCGGCCACCCCGATGAGGCGGACGAGCCCCGCGCTCAGCCCCATGTGCTCCTGGAGCTTCACGGGGACGTCTCCCTTGAGAAGCAGCTTCGGCACGCCGGCGGCGAGCGACACCAGGGCGAGGACGACGCTCAGAATGGCGGCGGTCACATACATCGCAGGCGATCCTTCTGGCAGGCCGCCGCCCGGGGAGGGGCGACGGCGCGGCGTATAGTTGATTCATCATCCACCCTAGAGCCCGCGGCCGACTCGTCCAGCACAGGCTCGGGCCGTGTCGCCGAGGCGATCGGTCAGCCCAGCTCCGTCTCCAGCCACCGCACGACATCGGGGGTCACGGGGTCGGCGAGGCCGGCGAACTCCTCGTGGCGCTTCAGGAACGCGGCCACGTACGGGCAGGCGGGAACGACGCGCAGTCCGGAGGCGCGCGTGTCGGCGAGCGCCTGGCGGACCAGTTGCCCGGCCAGGCCCCGGCCGGAGAAGGCGTCGCCGACTTCCGTGTGGAAGAAGACGCGCTGCCCATCGCGGTCGCGGTACTCGGTCAGGCCGGCGCGCTCGCCGTCGACGAGGATCTCGTACCGGTGCGCGGCTTCCACCCGCTCGACGACCGGAGCGGCAGACGGTTGGCTCATGAGGGTGCCCTGCTTTCGAATGGGGGAGGTCAGCGACGTGGGGGGGTTCCCGCGCGGCCTGATGGTGGCGTTCGGGAGAGCGGGCGCCGGAAGCCGGTCGCCCGGGTATCCGCCAACGGCGCCGAAGCGGGCGGAGGACGCCTCCCAGTCCTCCCGGGCCCGGACGATGTCCTCGTGGCTGCGGCCGATGAAGTTCCACCACATGACGATCTCTTCCTCGAACGGCGGGCCGCCGAGCAGGATCGCCCGCGCCGGGCCGTCCGACTCGTTCGCCAGCGTCAGGGCGTCGGCGCCGGGCGGAACGTAGCCCAACTCACCCGGCAGCAGCGGGGTTTCGGCCAGGCGGACGTTCCCGCTGTCCACGAGCAGACCGTGCTCGAACGAGGCGTCCACGGGGAGGGATATCGCCGCCCGCGGCGCGAGGGTGACCTCGGCGCCGAGCAGCGGTGTGAACGTCCGCACCGGAGAGGCGTCGCCGGCGAGCGAGCCGAGGAAGACCCTGAGCTCGGCGCCCTCGATCCGCCGGGGCCCGGGCACGTAGTGCTCGAAGTTCCGCTCGGTGTCCCGGTGTTCCTCCGGCAGCGCCACCCACAACTGGACACCGTGGAGGACCGTTGTGCGCGGGGTGGAGACCTCCGAGTGGGCGATGCCGTGTCCGCCCGTCATGAGGTTCAGCTCACCGGGCCGGATGAAGGCGTGGCTGCCGAGACTGTCGCGGTGCTCGACCTCCCCGCTGAACAGCCAGCTCACCGTTTGCAGGCCGGTGTGCGGATGCGGGGCCACCTCCATGCCGCGCGTGGCGGCGACGTCGTCGGGGCCGTAGTGATCGGCGAAGCACCAGGCCCCGATCAGGGTCCGGTCCCGCTGCGGCAGCGTCCGCCGCACGGTCATCGAGCGCGGCCCGCCCAGCGGCACCTGCCGCGCGGCGAGCACATCGACCCGCGGCGCCTCGGCCGGCCGCCCGCCGTCGACCGATGCCCCGCATCTCACCACCGCGGGCTCGGCTTCCACGTTGCTCACCGGGACCACCTCACGTTCAGTCTAGTTGTTACATCAACTATAATGCCACGGTAGGCCGAAACGGTCCCAAGGAGGCCAGGAGTGATGAGCAACGTGCCAGGATCCGCGACGCGGCGGATCTTCATCGACAAGCAGAGCCCCAAGGCCTTCCACTCACTGGTGCAGACGTCGGAGGCGGTACGCGCGGTCGCCGCAGAGGCGGGGCTCGACCGCACCCTCGTGGAGCTGCTCAACATCCGCATATCGCAGATCAACGGCTGCGCCTACTGCCTCGACGTCCACACCAGGGCCGCCCTGCGCGCTGGCGATTCCGCACGGCGCCTGGGCGTGCTGGCGGCCTGGCGGGACACCGACCTCTTCACCGACGCCGAGCGCGCGGCCCTCGCGCTGGCCGAGGCGACGACCACCCTCACCCATGGCGCCGCACAGGAATCCGCCTACGAGGCCGCCCGGCAGGTGCTCACCGACGACCAGATCTCCGCGGTGATCTGGGTGGCGATCACCATGAACGCGTTCAACCGGGTCTCGATCATGAGCAAGCACCCGGTACGGCCGGAACGGAGCACTCCCCCGGACGAGGAGAACGGCCCCGGCGGCGCGGCAGCCGCCGGGTAGGCAGGACCTGGGTTTCACCCGGTCCGGAAGCGGGCCGCTGCGAACAGGCGCTTGGTCATGCGGAGGCGTTCATAGGTGGCGATGGCGGGGGCGTTGCCGGCGAGCACCATGAGCGCGGCGCGGCCGTACCGTTCGACGAGGGCGTCGAGGACGAAGCCGGACACGGCCCGCGCGAGACCGCGTCCGCGGGCGGCGGGGTGGGTGAGGACCCCGCCCATGAACCCGCACCCGGCCGCGGACCAGGCGTCCGCGGCCACCGCCAGCGGCTCGGCTCGGACGCCGCCGTCCGCCTGGCCGACGACCCCGGCCCAGCGGCGCACGCCCGCGCGTCCCGGCCGCGCGTAGGAGTCGGGGAAGAAGCGGTCGAACAGCGAGGCCGCCTCCTTCTCCTCGCGGGCATCCAGCCACCGCACGTCCGCGGGGGCGGCACCGGTGGGGGAGGTCGTCTCCATCCAGAAGAAGGTGTGGATCGGCGTCAGCCCGGGCAGCCGCCGCACCAGCGCGTCGATCAGGGCGGCCTCGCCCAAAAGCCGGTAGGACGGGCCGACTTCCTCCAGGACCCGCCGCACCAGAACGAGCGCGTCGGCGCTGTCCCCTTGGACCGCCAGCCGGTCCTGCCGCGGGTTGGGACTCGCCACCGCCAGCGCCCCGCCGTGGCGCCAGGCCCGCACCCCCGGCCCCAGGCCGTCGCCACCTTGCCCCTGCGCGGCCCAGATCACCTGCCCGTCCCCGGCCCCGGCCCGCTCTATGTCGCTGAGTCGTGCGAGTTCTTCCACTGTGTTCGCCGCCTAGGTTCGCCGCCTGAGCCGATCCAGCCCGCGCACGGCAGGGTATCGACGTGGTACTCCCGCTCGCGTGACGGCGTCGCTGCTAGGGTCCTGCGCGACAAGGCGTATCGACCGATACGCGCAGGCGATACAGCGGAAGAACGAAGAGCGATGGACGAGTTGACGAATGAGCGGATCGTTCCCGGGACCTCGCTGCGCGCGACGGCGGTCAGTGTCGGCACCTCCTTCCTCGGCAACCCGCCGGGCACGGACGGGACGCCGGCCGAGGCGGCCGACGCCCTGGCGCGGGCGATGTTCGCGAGCCCGTTCGCCGTGATCGACACCTCGAACAACTACGCCGAGGGCCGCAGCGAGACCGTCCTGGGCACCGCCGTCCGGCGCGACGGGCTGCCCGTCGGCAAGGCCATCGTCACCAAGGTCGACGCCGACCGGGTGACGGGCGCGCTGGACCGCGACCGGGTCTGGCGGTCGTTCGAGGAGAGCGTCGCGCGCCTGGGACTTGAGTACCTGCCGCTGCTCCACCTGCACGACCCCTACACCATCGAGTTCGAGGAGGCGCTCGCGCCCGGCGGGGCGGTGCAGGGGCTGGCCGAGCTGCGCGACCAGGGGCTGGTCGGGGCGCTCGGCATCGCCGCGGGCCCCGTCTCCCTGATGCGCCGGTACGCCGAGAGCGGCGCGTTCGACGTCCTGCTGACCCACAACCGGTACACGATCGTGGACCGCCGGGGCGAGGAGCTGATCGACCTCGCGGCCGAGCGCGGCATGGGCGTCTTCAACGCCGCGCCCTTCGGCGGCGGCATCCTCGCCGGCCGGGGCGAGGCGTACGCCTACAGCCAGGCGGGGCCGGAGCTCCTCGCCTGGGTGGCGCGCGCCCGCGAGCTGTGCGAGCGGTGGGAGATCCCGCTGCACGCCGCGGCGCTGCGGTTCTCCCTGCGCCACCCGGGCATCGCCTCGACCATCGTGGGTGTCAACCGCCCCGAGCGGCTCACCCAGCTTCAGGAGCTACAGGCCACCACCGTCCCCGAGGAGTTCTGGCCGGAGCTGGCCGCCCTGGGCACGCCGCCGTCGACGCTGGAGGACTGACACCGGCGCCCACCGCTGCGAGGCTGCCTCGACCGCTTTCACGCACGGCCCGGCGGCCCCGCTTCGATGCGGGACAGCAGCCGCGCGTACGACCCGCGTGCGCCGCTCAGATGCTCCAGCCACCAGGTGACGCCGGCCGCCTCGTAGCGCGCGAAGACCCCGTCGTCCGGCCCGGCGGAGACCCCGGTCATGGCCACCTGGAACGGCGTGTCATGGCCGGGGCCGCGCAGCTCCCGGATGCGGGCGAGATCCTCGGCCAGGCCCCCGGGATCCCGTGTCATCTCACCGTCCTCGTTGTCCCCGCCGATGATCCAGCCGTCCCAGCGCGCCGCCCGGCGCTGCGCGGCGCGACTGTCGCCGCCGACCCAGATCGGCACGCGCGGGCGCTGAACCGGCAGCGGCGCCAGCGTGACCCCGTCGACGGCGTAGTGCTCGCCCTCGTGGCTGACCTGCCGCCCCGCCCACAGCGCCGAAACGACCTCGAGCGCCTCGTCGAGCATCCCCGCCCGCACCCGCGCCTCCGCCGGCTCCCCGAACGCGGTGAACTCCGCCGGGACCCCGCCGGCCCCCGCTCCCAGCACCACTCGGCCGCCGCTGAGCCGGTCGAGGGTGGCCACGGCCTGGGCCACGACCACCGGCCGGCGGCGCGGCAGCGGCGTGACGGCGGGCCCCAGCCGGACGCGGCTCGTCGCCTGGGCCACCGCCGCGAGCAGCACCCAGGGATCGGCCGACGGCACGCCCCAGGCGAAGGCGAGATGGTCCCAGAGGAACACCGCCTCCCACCCGGCGGCCTCGGCCGCCCGCGCCATCTCGACGACCCGGGCCGGCTCGGCGAGCTCACCGAGCGTGCAGATGTCCACCCCATATTGCATGGCCTCATCGTCTCAACGAGGTCTGACAGCGCCCACCGGACGGACCGAGGAGAAGGCGGTGGCGAGCTGGTCGAGGAGCGGCGCCGCGGAGGAGTGGGGGTCGCGGCGTGGCGTGATCGCGTAGATGCCGCGGGTCGGCGGATCGACCAGGCCCACCGTGGTGACGTCGGTTCGCAGCGCGCACGTCAGCACCCCGGGGATCAGCGCGATGGCGTGGCCGGTCGCGACCAGCGCCAGCTTGCCGAGCAGATCGGCCGCGGTGAGGTCGATGCGGGCGCTGACTCCGGCGCGGGCGGCGTGCTGGCGCAGCAGGGCCGCCGAGCCGTCGTTGTCCTCGACCCAGGTCTCGTCGGCCAGCGTCCGCATGTACACGGGACCGCCCCCGGCCCGCGGATGGCCGGCGGGCAGGACGACGACCATGTCGTCCAGCCCGAGGAACCGCCGTTCGACCCGCGGGTCCTGGGGCAGTCCCGGTGGCGCGTCGGTGACGACGGCGATGTCGAGATCGCCGGCGATCACGCGGTGGTGCAGTTGCGCGCTCAGGCCGGGGACCAGGCTCCACCGGAGGGACCCGGTCTCCCGCAACAGGCCGCGGATGGCCTCGGGAACGATCCCCGCGGCCAGCGAGGGCGTGGCACCGACGGCCAGCGGCCGGTCGAACGCCCCGTCGCGAACGTCGCGTGCGGCGCGTACGGCGCGGTCGGCCTCGTTGAGCGTGGCCAGGGCGTGGCGCCGGAACGCCTCGCCGGCCGGTGTCGGACGCACACCGCGCGCGTGGCGTTCCATCAGTGGCACGCCGAGCTGCCGCTCCAGCCCGGCGATCTGCCGGGAGACGGCCGATTGCGTGTGGTTGAGCTGGGCGGCCGCCGCCGACAGCGACCCGAGGCGGCACACGGTCACAAAGGTCCGCCACACGGTCAGATCCATGGCCCCAGTATGCCCAGCCGGTATGCGTACCCCGCAGGGCCGGCCCGCGAAATCTGCGCTTGTCGCAGCCGTCGAGGTACACCACGCTGACACGCATGACCGCACCACACACGCTCGCCGTCCTCGGCCTGGGGCGCATGGGCGAGGCGATCGCGACACGACTCGCCGCGCAGGACTGGAACGTCGTCGGCTGGACTCGCTCCGGGCGCGCGTCGGGCACCGTCGAGGTGACCGGCGATCCGAACGACGCCGTGGCGAGGGCCGACCTCGTGCTCCTGTCGCTGTTCGACGGGCCTGCCTGCCGACAGGTCCTCGACGACGTCCGCGACTCGCTGCGAACGGACACGATCGTGCTGAACACCAGCACCATCGCGCCCGACGAAGCGTCCGAACTTGCCCGGCGGCTCGGCCCGTCCCATGTCCACGCGCCGGTCCTCGGCTCCGTACCGGCCGTCGCCGCCGGAGCCCTGCGGATCCTCGCCGCCGCCGAGCAGGGCGCGTTCGACCGAGCCCGACCGGTTCTGGAAACGCTGGGCACCGTGCGCCGCGTCGACGACGCCGCCACCGCCGCCGCGCTCAAGCTGATCGCCAACAGCAGCCTCGCCGGCGCCGTTCTCGCGCTGCGCGACGCGCTGCGGCAGGCCGACGCCCTCGGCCTGCCCCGCGCCCAGGTGCTGGACGTTCTCGAACTCGGCCAGCTCGGCGGGCTGGTGGCCCGCAAGCGCCCCTTCCTCACCGACCCGCCGACCGCCGGAACCGCCGAGTTCACCATCGGCGCGCTGGCCAAGGACATGGCCCTGCTGGCCGCCGCGTCGAACGCGCCCCTGCCCGTCGCGGCCGACCTGGCTGGCACCCCCGCCGGCACCGAGGCCGACATCGCCGTCGCCGCCACGGTCCCCGCCACGGACGACGAAGTGCTCGAACCGCTCCACGCCTACATCCGCGGCCATGCCACCGGCGACCCCACCCACTTCCGCGACGCGTTTCTGCCCACCGCGCACATCGAGGGAATCCGGGACGGCGCGTTCGTCTCGTGGCGCCTGGGCGAGTACTGCGCCCTCTTCCAGGGGCGGCCGGCGCCGGATGAACCGACCCGTTCACGCCGCGTCGACGTCCTCGGAGTCCACGGCACCGTCGCGACCGCGACCATGACGCTCCACCACGGCGCGGACACGTTCACCGACATCTTCCTGCTGGTCCGCGCCGACGACGGCTGGCGCATCGCGAACAAGGCGTACCACCGGCACTCCAGCGCGAGTTGAGGAAGAGAACCGCCGGAGCCGTGGCGACGTCCTGGTGGGGTGGAGCATTTCTTCGGTTGTAGGGAGCGGCGTGGAGGATTTGCTGGCCGGGGATCCGCGGGAGGTCGGGCCCTACCGGTTGCTGAAGCGGCTGGGCGGGGGCGGGATGGGGCAGGTATTCCTGGGCCGTTCCCGTCGTGGTGCCCGGCTGGTGGCGGTGAAGGTGGTGCGGCCGGAGCTCGCCGGGGACGCCGATTTCCGGCGGCGGTTCGTCCGTGAGGTGGAGGCCGCGCGGCAGGTGGGCGGCTTCTACACCGCGCACGTGGTGGACGCGGATCCCGAGGCCGACCCGCCATGGCTGGCCGCCGCCTATATTCCCGGCCCGTCGCTGCAGCAGGCCGTCGCCCGGCACGGTCCGCTGCCGGAGCGCGCGCTGGGGCCGCTGGCCGCGGGGCTCGCCGAAGGGCTGGCGGCCGTGCACGACTGCCAGATGGTGCACCGCGACCTGAAGCCCGGGAACGTCCTGCTGGCGGCGGACGGCCCCCGCCTCATCGACTTCGGCATCGCCCGGGCGGCCGAGGACACGCAGCTCACCCGGGCCGGGACGGCCATCGGAACACCCGGATTCATGGCCCCCGAACACCTCCTGGGCAACGACGCCGGACCGGAATCGGATGTGTTCGCGCTCGGCGCCGTGCTCTCCTACGCGGCGACCGGCCGCCTCCCCTTCGGGACGGGCCCCGCGCACGCGGTGAACTACCGGGTTGTCCACGAGGAGCCGGACCTGTCGGGGCTGCCCGCGCCGCTCGCCGAACTGGTCGGTGACTGCCTCGCCAAGGACGCCCCGCGGCGGCCGACCGTGGTGGAGATCCTGGACCGGGTACCCGCTCCGGACGACACCGGAATCTCGTGGCTGCCGTCCACCGTCACCACGATGATCGACGAGCGAACGGTCGCCCCTCCGGAATCGCCGCCCCCTTCGTCCGCGTCCGGCGGTGCCGACGACCACACCAGGAGCCTCCCCCACCACGTCGACGCGCTCATCGGCCTGGCGAACGTGGAAGGGGAGGGGAATCCGGCGGAGGCCCGCAGGCTGTTCCAGCAGGCCATCGAGGCCGGCGGCACGCCCGAGCAGACGGCGGGCGCGCTCATCAGCCTGGGCTGGCTGGAGAAGCAGGCCGGGAATCTGGACGAGGCCCGCGGGCTGTACCAGCGGATCATCGAGATCGGCAACGCCTGGCAGCAGGCGAAGGCGCTCCTTTGCTGGGGCGTGCTGGAGAAGGACGATGCCGGGGATGTGGAGAAGGTTCGCGGCCTCTACCAGCGGGCGGCCGAGTCCGGCCAGTGGGGCATAGCCCCGGACGCGTGGGGGAATCTGGGCCGGGTGGAGAGGGAGGCCGGGAACGTGGACGCGGCCCGCGGGCTGTTCCAGCGGGCCACCGAGGCCCCCGGCCCGCCCGAGCAGATCGCCGGGTTGCTCATGACGTGGGCCGACATGGAACTCGGCGCCGGGAACCGCGAACGAGCCCGCCAGCTCTACAAGCAGGTCCTGGACGTCACATAAGCATCGCTCAGGACAGCACCCGATAGGTCACGTGCGTGACCGAGGTCGCCGCCCGCGACCGCACCTGCTCAAGATTCAGCCGCGGAACGCCGTCGAACAGCCGCGTGCCCGCGCCCAGCGTGAACGGCACGATGTGCAGCCGCAGTTCATCGATCAGGCCGGCCGCGAGGTACTGGTTGACGGTGGTCGCGCCGCCCTGGATCGAAATGTCGCCGTCCCCGGCCGCCTCGCGCGCGCGTTCCAGCGCGGATTCGATTCCGTCGGTGACGAAGTGGAACGTGGTGCCGCCGTCCATCGGCTGCGGATCGCGCGGATAGTGGGTGAGCACGAAGACCGGGACGTGATACGGCGGATTGTCGCCCCACCAGCCGTTCCACTCCCGATCCCACTCGCCGCGCACCGGGCCGAACATGTTGCGCCCCATGATGAACGCCTTGGCCGCCGTCGTCCGGTCGATCTCGGCCCGGTTCTCCTCGGAGGTCTCGGCGAACCAGGCGTGCAGCCTGTCGCCCCAGCCATCCCCGCCGTCGTCGCCGAACGGGCGCTGCTCGGTCTGGTTGAGCCCGGCCGAGTACCCGTCGACCGAGATCGACAGATCGCAGGTCACCTTGCCCGCGCCTTTGGTCATCGCTCTGTCCTCCTTGTGGCGACCGGCCGTCGCCCTCACGACCAGCTTCCGTCAGGCATCAGCATGGTGCAGAGCTGACATGACGTCCAATGCCAATCCCACGATAAATACATTGATAATCTTGATCCATGCTCAACCTGGTCCACCTCAAGGTGCTGGCCGCGGTGGCCCGCCATGGCTCGGTGACCGAGGCGGCGAGAGATCTGCACTACTCCCAACCGTCGGTGAGTCACCACCTGTCCCGCCTGGAAGCGGCCACCGGCGTCAAGCTCGTTCAGCGAATCGGGCGCGGGATCCGGCTGACGCCGGAAGGGCAGTTGCTGGCCCACCGGGCCGCCGAGATCCTGGGACGGGTCGACGCGGCGACCAACGAGCTGGCGGCGCAGGTCGGCCTGCGGGCGGGGCGGGTCCGGCTGGCCGCCAACGCGTCGGCGCTGAGCACGATCGTGCCGAGGGCGGCGGCCTCGTTGGCCCAGGCGCACCCGGGGCTCCAGCTCAGCCTGTTCGATCAGCACCCCGTCGAGGCGCTACGGATGCTGCGGCACGGCGAGATCGACGTCGCCCTCGTCTTCCAGCACGCCGATGCCCCGTTCGAGGAGGAGGGATTCCGCCTCGTCCACCTCGGTGACGACCCGATCCACCTCATCAGCGGGCGACCCGACGACAGCGTCGCGAACCACCGCCACTCCACCTGGATCGGCGGTTGTGACCGGTGCCAGGACGAGCTCAACGCGGTGTGCCGGCTTGCGGGCTTCACCCCCCGCATCGCCTCGTTCAGCGACGACATGGTCGTCGTGCAGGCCCTCGTCGCCGCCGGCATGGGCGTCACGACCCTGCCCGGCCTCGCGCTCCAGGCGCACCGCCGACCCGACATCCACGCCACCGAACTGACCGGTTTCCACCGCCGGATCCACGCCGCCACCTACGGCGACCCACCCGACCCGCCCGCCGTCGCCGCCGTTCTGGCCGCACTCGCCGAAGCGGCCACGCCGACGACAACCGTGGCCACCATGGAACCCGAGACGAGGAGAGCCTGATGCGGCAACCGACACCCCACAGCGCCTTGCGGCAGTTGGACGTGCTCGTGGGCGAGTGGGACATGTGGGCCGCCGGCCACAGCGCCGGCCCGGTCCGGACCGAGTTCGCGTGGCTGGAGGGCGGAGCCTTCCTGGTCCAACGCGCGGACACCGGACCCGAATCGACGCTTCCCGCCGAATGGGAGGCGAACACGCCGTTCCCCACCGTGACGCTGACCGGCTACGACGACACAGCCGGGGACTTCACCACGCTGTACGCCGACGGCCGCGGTGTCGCACGCGTCTACCGGACGAGCATGAACGACGGCAGGTGGCGGCAGTGGCGCGCCGCACCCGGCTTCCACCAGCGGTTCACCGCCACCTTCGCCGACGGAGGCAACACGATCAACGGCGGCTGGGAGCACTCACGCGACGGCGAGCTCTGGAGCCCCGACTTCGACGTGACGTACACGCGCGTCGGGAAGTCGTAGCCCCCACAGTCCTCACTTCGGAGAGAAGTCCGGCACCCGCACCGGCCGCGAACCGTTCCGCAGCGACTCCGCGCCGGCCACACCGACCAGCGACGCGGCCACCGCGGGCCGCACCGGAACCAGCGGGGGCTCCCCGCGTTCCACGGTGGCCTCGAAGCCCTGGAGGACGCGTACCGTCCCCTCATCCTGCCGCTCCACCCGCTGCCCGTTCAGGGTGAGAGGCGGCGGTGTCCGTTCCTCCTCGTGTGCGACGCCGTCGGCTCGTGTCCAGCTCTCCGCCCGGACGCGGACGGACCAGGAGCGTTCGCCGGGTGCCCGCACGGACTCGGCCAGCGCCCGGCTGCCGCGGACGGACAACCAACTCCAGTGGCTGTCGGGCTCGCCCTGGAGGAAGCCGTGCCGGGTGACGGCCAGCGCACCCGTGGACAACCGGACCGTCATGACGACGGCGTCGCGCGGGCTGGCCTCGTCGGCCGGGAACGCCGCCACCTCCACGGGCCAGGCGCCCGTGACCGCCAGCACCGGGGAGACGGTGTGCGTGCAGTACGCCGTCGCGGCGATACGGCCGCGCCAGCTTCCGGGGTCGCCGATGAGCGCGGTGATGACCTCCGGCGACATGCCGTGCAGGTAGTCGGCCTCGATCAGGCCGACCCGGCCCAGCTCGCCGCCCTCGGCCACCTGCCGAACCAGGCGAACGTGCGGGTGGTGGACAAAGTTCTCGGCGAAGGAATACGTGGCCGTGGACCGCTCGGCCGCCTCGACCAGGCGCCGGCCCTCGTCCTCGTCCACGCAGGCCGCGCACTCGGACAGCACGTGCACGCCCCGCTCCAGGAACGCGATGGCCAGCGGCGCGTGCTCATCGAAGTCGTTGGCCAGGACGACACCGTCCAGCCGGTGCTCCAGCAGGTCCTCCCATCGGCCGGTCACCACCGCGCCGGGCAGTTCCTTCCGCGACGCCTCCCGCCGCGCGGCGTCCCGGTCGCAGGCGGCCACCACCTCCATGCCCAACCGCCGGCACCAGCCCGCCAGGTGCAGGCCCCTGCTCAATCCGATGACACCAACGCGCATGCGGACATGATCACTTGACCTCGCCGGCACGTGGCAACCGCTTTTCCCGGCAGAGTGGGTCACCTCCCCGACGCCGGGATGAGGCCGGGAGCGAACGTTGCCCGTCGGGGCACTAGCGTGTGGCGAGCCGCTCCAGCAGGGCGGCGCTCCGGGCCAGCAACGCCCGCTCCTCATCAGTGAGTTCGGCCTCGATGGCCTGCGCGAGCCAGCCGGCCCTGCGGCCGCGCTCCGCTTCGAGCGCGGCCCGGCCCGCGTCCGACAGCTCGACCAGCGACTTGCGGCCGTCCGTGGGGTGCGCCCGGCGCGTGATCAGGTTCTGTTCCATGAGCAGCCCCACCACCCGGGCCATCGACTGGGGGCGTACGCGCTGATCGGCGGCGAGGTCGCTGGTGGTCATGGCGCCGTTGCGGTCGAGTGCGCCGAGCACGGCGACCTGGCCCAGCGGGATGCGGTCCTCGTGTTTGACGCGTCGGGTGAGCTTGCCCATCGCGGTGCGCAGTTCGGCGGCGATGGCGGCGGCTTCCGAGGTGGGCATAGGGCACTTTACCCCGTTGGTCAGCAAAGCTGTGCACCTGATCTGCACAGCAATGCTGTACAGCAAAACTGAGCAGCATTGCTGTAGAGTTTGGCGTGCCGGGCTCAGCGCCAGCGCTGTCGCAGCCGGGGCCACGGCACACACAACGGGAAGGAACTCCCATGTCCGCAGCGACAGTCGGAACGATCAGCGCCGCCATCGAGACCGTCACCGCCCGGAGGATCATCGACAGCCGGGGCAACCCCACGGTCGAGGTCGACGTCGTCCTGACGGACGGGTCCCTGGGGCGCGCGGCCGTCCCCTCCGGCGCCTCCACCGGCGCCCGGGAGGCCGTGGAACTGCGCGACGGAGACTCCGCCCGCTGGCACGGCAAGGGCGTCGACCGCGCGGTGTCCCACGTCAACGGGGAGATCGCGGCGTCCGTGCGCGGCCGGGACGCGGGCGACCAGGCGGGTCTCGACGCGGCGCTGGTCGCCCTCGACGGCACCGCCACGAAGTCCCGGCTCGGCGCCAACGCGATCCTCGGCGTCTCCCTCGCCGCCGCCAAGGCCGCCGCGGCGGCCCACCGCAGGCCCCTCTACCGCCACCTCGGCGGCGCCGACGCCCGCCTCCTGCCGCTGCCGATGATGAACATCGTCAACGGCGGCGCCCACGCCGACAATCCGCTGGATTTCCAGGAGTTCATGATCGCGCCCGTGGGCGCGGACACCTTCGCGGAAGCCGTCCGCATGGGCAGCGAGGTCTTCCACACCCTGCGCCGCGACCTGCTGGCCGCCGGACACTCCACGGGCGTCGGCGACGAGGGTGGCTTCGCGCCCGCGCTGCGCACCGCCGAGGAGGCGCTCGACTTCGTGATGGCCGCCATCGAGCGCACCGGCTACCGCCCCGGCACCGATATCGGCCTGGTCATGGACCCGGCGTCGTCGGAGTTCTTCCGCGACGGGGTGTACGACTACGCGGGCGAGGGCGTGCGCCGCACCCCTTCCGAGCACGCCGACTATCTGGCCAAGCTCATCGACGCCTACCCGATCGTCTCCATCGAGGACCCGATGGCGGAGAACGACCTGGACGGCTGGCGCGAGCTGACCGCCCGCGTCGGCGACCGCTGCCAGCTCACCGGCGACGACGTGTTCTGCACCAACGAGACGCTGCTGCGCGAGGGCATCCGCACCGGCGTCGGCAACTCGGTGCTGGTCAAGGTCAATCAGATCGGGACCCTGACCGAGGCGCTGGCCGCGGTGGCCACGGCCCACCAGGCGGGCTGGACGGCTGTCATGTCGCACCGCTCGGGCGAGACGGAGGACACCACCATCGCGGATCTGGCGGTGGCGACCGGCTGCGGTCAGATCAAGACCGGCTCGCTCTCCCGCTCCGACCGCACGGCGAAGTACAACCAACTGATCCGGATCGAAGAGGAGTTGGGCGACTCGGCACGCTTCGCGGGCCGCTCCGCGCTGCGCCGGGCGTAAACAGCGGGCAGGGGTGGTGACCGAGCGGGCCCTCGATCACGATCGGGGGCCCGCTCGCGCGCCCGGGAGCCGCACCGGCCGACGCCGGCCGGCGGGTCAGGTCGTGCCGCGGACGTTCAGGCGCGGCGTCAGGACGGCGGGGGGCGGCAGTTCGCCGGCGAGGAGTTGGTCGACCTGGTGGACGGCCAGTTCCCCCAGCCGTCGCTTGTCGAGGTGGAGGGTGGTCAGCGGCGGGTCGAGCAGGTCGGTGACGCTCAGCCCGTCGTATCCGACGAGTGCGCAGTCGTCCGGCACTCGCACGCCGAGCCGGCGGGCGGCCCGGAGCGCGCCTATGGCGACGAGGTCGTTGAAGGCGAACACGGCGGTGAGGTCCGGGTGGGCGGTGTGCAGCGCCTCGAACGCGGCGGCGCCGCCGTCCAGGGACTGGTCCTCCACGACCACCCAGCTTTCGTCGATCGGCAGCGCGTGTTCCTCGGCGACCTCCAGGAAGGTGCGCCGCCGGACCAAGGGGTCACAGACCGGCTCGCAGTCGATCATGCCGATCCGGCGGTGCCCCCGGTCGATGAGGTGCCGCATCCCCGCCCTGACTCCGTCCGCGGTGGCGACCTTGACCAGTGCGTAGGTCGATGAGTCCAGTCCGCGATCGACGATGACCAGGGGCACGCCGCCCACGTACGGCTCGAGTTGTGCGTCGGGGTGGCTCAGGTAGGCGACGAGCGCGTCGACCTGCCGACCGAGCGAGCGGACCAGGGTCAGCTCCCGGTCCCGGGAGTTCTCGGTGCTGGCCACGAGCACCTGCCAGCCCCGCTGGTCCGCCGCCGCGAACACCCCGGCCATGAACTCCGGGAAGTACGGGTTGACCACGTCGGGAACGATGAGCCCCACGGTCACGACCTCGGGGTTGACCAGCCCCCGGGCGAACCGGCTGGGCCGGTACCGCAGCCGCCGCGCGACGTCGAGCACCCGGCGCCGGGTCTCCGGGTCGATCTCTCCCTTGCTGTTGATCGCCCGGGAGACGGTCTGGTGGGACACGCCCGCCGCCTCGGCGACGTCGCGGAGCGTGACGCGCTTGGCGGTCCTCGCGCCGAGCGAGTCCCGTCCCCGCCGGTCTTCCGTTTCCCGTTGTCCAGCCACCCTGCCTACTTCACCCGTGTCGTCGTGCCGCTCCGCGTCCCAAGTCAACCAGGTCCGGCACCCGGCCGCGCCGCCGCCCGCCTGCCGGATACCGCTCCCAGCCCTTGACCGGACCGATCCGATGAGCAAGACTCCGTTAGCGCTCACGTTAACGGTAACGGGACGCATCGCCAAGACCGGCGTCAAGGCTGCTCAGGAGACACAGATGTCTTTTCGCACCACCACGGCCATCGACTACGTCGAGGACGTCTCGCCGGGCAGCGGGGCCTTGCCGCCCCGCGCCTGGTACGCGTCTTCGGACGCCAAGTCACTCCCGTTGAACGGAAGTTGGCACTTCCGTCTGTCGCCGACGGCCGACGCCGAGGACGACGGGTTCGCCGAGCCGGGATACGACGCGGGAAGCTGGGCCGAGGTGACCGTGCCCGGCCACTGGGTCCTGCAGGGCCACGGCTCCCCCATCTACACCAACCGTCTCTTCCCCTTCCCGGTCGACCCGCCACGCGTCCCGACCGAGAATCCGACCGGTGACCACCTGCGCGTCTTCGACCTGCCGTCCGACTGGCCGGCGGAGGGCGAGGCAGTGATCCGCTTCGACGGTGTCGAGTCCTGCGCCCGGGTGTGGCTGAACGGCACGGATCTCGGCGAGTTCAAGGGCTCGCGCCTGCCGCACGAGTTCGCGGTCGGGCATCTGCTCAAGCCGCGTGGCAACGTGCTCGCGGTCCGGGTCCACCAGTGGTCGGCCGGCTCGTACCTGGAGGACCAGGACCAGTGGTGGCTGCCGGGCATCTTCCGTGATGTCACGCTGCTGCACCGCCCCTCCCACAGCGTCCTCGACTTCTTCGTGCACGCCTCGTACGACCACGTCACCGGCGCGGGCACGCTGCGGGTCGACTCGGACGTGGCCGGCCGGATCACCGTTCCCGCGCTGGGGATCGACGTCCCCACCGGCGAGAGCGTGACCGTGCCCGTCGAGCCGTGGACCGCCGAGACCCCCAAGCTGTACGACGGCGTACTGGCCACCGCGGGCGAACGCGTGCCGCTCCGGATCGGCTTTCGCACGGTCGTCCTCGAGGACGGCCTGCTCAAGGTCAACGGGAAGCCCGTCCTCTTCAAGGGCGTCAACCGGCACGAGTGGCACCCGGAGAAGGGGCGCGCCCTGGACCTGGAGACCATGCGCGAGGACATCGCGCTGATGAAGCGGCACAACGTCAACGCCGTCCGCACCAGCCACTACCCGCCGCACCCGGCGTTCCTCGACCTGTGCGACGAGTACGGACTGTGGGTCATCGACGAGTGCGACCTGGAGACCCACGGCTTCGAGGACCAGAACTGGCGCGACAACCCCGTCGACGACGACCGCTGGACCCCGGCCCTGCTCGACCGGGCGGCCCGCATGGTCGAGCGCGACAAGAACCACCCGTCGGTCGTCATATGGTCCCTCGGCAACGAGGCCGGCACCGGGCGCGGTCTGACGGCCATGGCCGAGTGGATCCGCGGCCGGGACTCCTCGCGGCTCGTCCACTACGAGGGCGACGGCACCTGCCGTGACACGGACATGTACTCGCGGATGTACGCCTCCCACGGGGAGGTCGAGCGCATCGGCCAGCGCCTGGACGGCGGCACGCACAAGAGGCGCCAACTCCCCTTCATCCTGTGCGAATACGCGCACGCCATGGGCAACGGCCCCGGCGGGCTCGCCGACTACCAGCGGCTCTTCGAATCGTATGAGCGGCTTCAGGGAGGCTTCGTCTGGGAGTGGATCGACCACGGGATCGCGCACGCCGAGCTGGGCTACGCGTACGGCGGTGACTTCGGCGAGGAACTGCACGACGGGAACTTCGTCTGCGACGGGCTGGTGTTCCCGGACCGCAGGCCGTCGCCGGGGCTGGCCGAGTTCAAGAAGGTGATCGAGCCGGTCCGCATCGAGGGCGACAGTGCGGACGGCACCGTACGGATCACCAACCGGCACGACTTCGCCGACCTTTCCGCGCTCGCCTTCGAATGGTCGTACCAGGTGGACGGCGAGACCGTCGAGGCGGGCGCGCTGCCGGTGCCAGCGCTCGCACCGGGCGAGTCCGCCGATGTGAAGCTCCCCGAACAACTGGCGGGCACCCGCGGCGGCGAGACGCAGTGGACGGTACGGGCGGTGCTCGCCGCGGACACCGCATGGGCGCCGAAGGGCCACCCGATGGCGTGGGGACAGCTCCCCGTGGCCCCACGGCGGGCGCCGTCCGTCGCCGCCTCCGCCGGGCCCGTCCCCGGCGAGCGGCACATCGCCCTCGGACCGGCCGCGTTCGACCCCCGCACCGGCGCGCTGACGTCGATCGGCGGGGTGACGGTGGAGGGCCTGCGCCTGGACGTGTTCCGGGCGCCCACCGACAACGACAACGGCATGTCCTGGCAGGACGACGTGTGCTTCGGCGCGCTGTGGCGCGAGTTCGGCCTGCACCGGATGCGGCACCGCCTCGACTCCGTCGAGCTGGGCGACGACGCGCTGACCGTGCGGACCCGGGTGGCGCCCGCGTCCCGGGAGGCGGGCCTCGCCACCGTCTACCGGTGGACCTCCGACGGCACCCGGCTGAAGCTGACCGTGTCCGTGACACCCGAGGGCGACTGGAACGTGCCGCTGCCCCGGCTCGGCATCCGTTTCGGGCTCGCCGGCTCGGCGGACCGCGTGCGGTGGTTCGGCGGCGGCCCCGGTGAGGCGTACCCGGACACCAGGACGGCCGCCATGCTGGGGCGTTGGGAGTCCACGGTCGACGAGTTGCAGACGCCATACGTCCGCCCACAGGAGAACGGCGCCCGCGCCGACGTCCGCTGGGCGGAGATCGGCGGCCTCCGGATCGAGGGCGACCCGGAGTTCTGGTTCAGCGCGCGGCGCTGGACCAACGAGCAGCTGGACGCCGCCGCGCACCGCACCGACCTCACGCCCGGCGACACGGTCTGGGTCAACCTCGACCACGGCCAGCACGGCATCGGCTCGCAGTCCTGCGGCCCGGGCCCGCTGCCGCACTACCTCCTGCGGGCCGAGCCCGCCGAGTTCTCCTTCCTTTTCTCGGAGACCCCGTGACCGACACGGTCCTGAGGCCGCCCGCGGCCGGCCGGCTCTTCACCCGGCCGGCCGCGGTGGCGTCCTGCGTCGGATTCGTCCTCATCGGCATGCTCCAGGCCCTCTACGGTCCGGCGGTCCCGGGCCTGCGCGAGGAGTACGGCCTCGGCCCGTCGGGCGCCGGGCTGGGCCTGAGCCTGCACTTCGTGGGCGGGCTCGCGGGCGTCCTCGCCTTCAACGCCATCCACTCCCGGATCAGCAACAGGACGCTGGTGGCCGCGAGTTACGGTCTCATGGCGGCGGGCGGCGCGGGCTTCGTACTCGCCCCCAACTGGCCGGTGGCGCTGGCCGCCGCCTTCCTCGGCGGCCTCGGCTTCGGCGGCATCGACTACGGCCTCAACCAGCTGTTCGCGGTCGGCTTCGGCGAGCGGTCCACCGCCATGCTGAACGTGCTCAACGCGCACTTCGGCATCGGCGCGGTGCTGGGCCCGGCCGTCGTGGCGTGGCTGGGGCCGGACGACTACGCGTACGCGTTCGCCGGGTGCGCGGTGCTGGCGGCGGCGCTCACCCTGACCACGAACGGCATCCGCACGCGGCCGGCCGGCGCCCCGTCCGAGGCGACGCCTTCCGTGTCGCTGGGCCTGTCCCGCGTCCTGGTCGGCTTCATCGCGCTCTACATCCTCAACGTCGCCGTCGAGGCCGGCGTCGGCGGCTGGGAACCCACGCATCTGGAGACCGTCGGCTACAGCGCGACCGTGGCCGCCTCGGCGACCTCCGTGTACTGGCTGATGATGACGGCGGGCCGTTTCCTCGTCGTCCCCATCACGCTGCGGTACAGCCCGGAACGCATCCTCACCGTGTGCGCGGCCGGCATGACCGTGTGCCTGCTGCTCACTCTCGTCGAGGGACTGGCGCCCGTGGCGTACGCCGGTGTCGGGCTGTTCATCGCGCCCGTCTTCCCCACCGGCCTGCCCTGGCTCAACCGGGCCCTCCCGCAGTCCAGGCGCGCCGGGGCCTGGGTGATCGCCGCCTCGATGATCGGCGGTGTGGCGGCGCCGCCCCTGCTCGGCGTGGGCATCGAGGCGTCGGGGATCCACGCCGTCTCCTGGCTGCTCACCGCGCTGTCCGCCGCCTCCCTGGTGGCGACGGTCTGGCTGATCCGCCTGACGAAGACGGGGAACGGGGCCTGACCGCCGAGCCCGTCCGATTGTGTGGGGCGGACGGGATCTCGACGCTTGCGATGGTTACCCGATGTCTCCTGTCCGGGGGTTTTGCGCGGGCTCGTTCCGATCTTGGACGGGCGGGCGCGGTGCCGACATCATGGTCGCCGGATGAGGGAGGGCTGATGCGGGGACGGACCATCGCGGGACGCTTCGAGGTAGCGGGGCCGTTGGGGGCGGAAGACGAAGGCGGGTGGCGGGCCCGGGACTTGCCGCGGCAGGCGGAGGTCGTGCTGTGGGAACTGCCCCCCGGGCCCGGGGCGTTGGCCCGGGCTCACGCACTGTCCGGTCTGGCTCATCCCGGCCTGGTGCCGGTGGTGGAGGTCGTGCAGGTCGACCACTCCTCCTTTGCCGTGACCCTGCCACCGGGCCCCAGTCTCCGGGAGCGCGCCATGGCAGGGCCGTTGCCCTGGTGGGAAGTTGCGGGGTACGGGCGTGACGCGCTCGCCGTCCTGCGCGCTCTGCACGCCGCGGGCCTGTACGTCCCGGGCCTCGGACCCGCGAGCCTGTTCATGCGGCAGCCGGGGACCGGCCCGGGGTCGGTGGCGCTGGCCGGCTTCTCCGGCCCGGGGCAGCAGGCGGACAGCACCGCTGACCAGGCGTCGGCGGACCTGTGGTCGTTGGGGATGGTGCTCTACGTCCTCGCCGAGGGACATGAACCGTCGCACGCCGGGACCCAAGCGCGGACGGACGCCGGTGCGACCGCCACCGGGGACCTCGCCCCGCCACCGGTGCGCTCCGGACCGCTGGCCGACGTGCTGCGCGCGGTGCTGGCCCCGGATCCCGCCACCCGTCCCGACGCGGCGCGGCTCGACGCCATGCTCGCCGCGGTACAGGCACAGGCACCCCCGGCCTATCCCCCGCCGCCTCCCAGTGGCCCGCCCGGCACGAACGCGCCCCGCCGCTCCCACGCCTCCACGGCGCTGATCACCGTGCTGGCGCTGACAGCCGTGGCAGCCCTGGGAACGGGTGCCGCGGTGCTCCTCGCCGGAGACGGCGACGACTCCCCGGCCGCCGCCGGTTCGCCATCGGCGACGCCAACGCCGTCAGCGGCGGACGGTGACGGCCAGGGCGATGACCGCGCCGGGACGCGCGTTCCCGAGCACGCCTCAGGGACGGACGGCCTGACCATCCGCCTCGGCGATCCCGACGCGCCCCACACACTCGTGGTGTACGAGGATCTGCGCTGTCCGTACTGCGCGAGTTTCGAGGAGCAGATGGGCGGCGAGGTCCACAGCGATGTCCAGGAGGGCACCTACAACGTCGAGTACGTCTTCGGCACCTTCCTGGACGGCAACCTCGGCGGCTCCGGCTCCATGAACGCCCTCATCGCCCTGGGCGCCGCCCTCGACGTGAGTCCCGACGCGTTCCGGCTCTACCACCAGAGCCTGTTCGCGGCACAACCTCCGGAATACTCCGACGACTTCGCCAACGACGAACGGCTGCTGGAGATCGGCCGGCTGATTCCCGAATTGCAGAACGACGAACAGTTCGAGCAGGACGTGACGGGCGACACCTTCCAGGGGTGGGCGACCGCGATGTCCCAGGCATTCCTGGACAACTTGGATGTCACCGGCACCCCCACCCTGCGCTTCGACGGACAGATCATCCCGACACCACAGAGCGCCGCCGAGTTCCGCCAGGCCATCGACGACCTCACGACCCCGTGAGGCCCTGCCCGCGCGTAAGACCCACGCCACCCGTCCGCACCCTCGGTCAAAGCGCCCTTTCGTTATGTCATCGCACACGGCTAGATTTGCCGGTCCGGATGTGGGGTCACGGAACTCGGAGGGGGAGACGGGTAGGTGGGGTGGCGCGAGGAAATCACCACGGCGCTCGGCGAGTGGATCGCTCTGGAGGGGGGCGCCGGCAGAGCACCCCGCTGGCAGCGGATCGGGCGGGCGGCCAAGAGCGGTGAGCCCGGACAGTACGTGGTCGACCTGCGCGGCAGCGACATCGGCCCCGACCAGCTCGACAGCCTGCGGCTCGCCGGCCCCGAGGACGACTCCATCGAGACGGACGGCTTCTCCGTCTCCGAGACGGTGCAGAACGGCTCCCTGCTCACCCTGCGGGTGGCCGAGTTCGCCGATCTCGCCGACCCACACCTGTGGATACTCAAGCAACCTCCCACCTTCCTGGTCGAGGCCCTGCGCGACGGCATAGCCGGCCTCGGTGAGCATCCACTGGCCGCCGCCCTGGCGGCCAGGACCATCGGCGGCGCGCCGGCGGCACACGAGCCGGACCCGCCCGGCTTCCACCCCGCCCAGGCGGACGCGTACCGGGCGTGCCTCGGTTCGGGCGTCCACCTGGTGTGGGGGCCGCCGGGAACCGGCAAGACCACGGTCCTCAAACGCGCCATCGGCGACCTGATCGCCCGGGGCGAGCGGGTGCTGCTGGTGTCGGCGACCAATGTCGCCGTGGACAACGCCCTGCTCGGGGTGGTGCGGGAGAAGCGCCACGCCCCTGGTGAGATCGTTCGGGTGGGCCCGCCGAACCTGAAGGAAGTGGCCCAGGACGCCTCGGTCTCCCTCCCGCTGATGGTCCAGGTGCGACTGGCGGAGACGGCCGAACGCCGGAGCGCGGTGGAGGCGGAGCTGGTCGCGATCCGGAAGCGGGCCGACCAACTGGCCGCCCTGGACTCGGCGCTCGTCGGGTTCGACGCTTCCGCGTACGACGCCGCGCGACAGCTGCTGAGCCCCAGGGCCAGGACCCGGCGGTCGCCAGGGTCCGGGCCGACCAGGCCCGCGCCAGGCTGGCCGAGGCCGACCAGCAGCTGGCGGCAGCCAGGTCGGAGGCGGAGCGGGCCGACGCCCGCCTCTCGGCGTCCGCGCCGTCCATCGCCCTGTGGCAGCAGGTGGATCAGGTCTCCGACGACATCGACCAGATACGGCAGGCCGCCGAACACCGCGAGGCCGACGCGTTGGTGGCCGAGGATCGCTGTCGGCCGCTTCGCGAGGAGCTGGCGCCGCTCCAAGCGCAGGGCGCCTTCGCCAGAAGACGTGCACGCAGGAAGATCAGCGACCTTCAGGCGCGGTTGGATGACGCGGAGCGGCAGGCCGCCGAGTCCCGCGAGACAGCGCGGCGAGCCCGTGCCACCGCCACCGCCCGTATCGCGACACTCAGCGCCCGACTCACCGCGATCGCGGACCGCATTCCCCTCACCAGGGAACAGCTCCACGCTGTCCTGGTTGACGCCGAGCGTATCCGGAACGCCGCCGCCCAGGCGCAGCGGGAGCGCTCCGACCGCGCAAGGGACGCAACGCGCGCCGACCAGGCCGTCCAACGCGCCGAGGAAGCCCAGGCGCTGACCGACCTGGCCGAGCGGAAGGGCTGGCCGGTCAAGCACGACCAGGCCGAGCTGCTGCGCGTGACCGTCGCGGCCGACACCGCCCGCCGCCCCGAGTTGGAGAAGCGGTACCAGGCCGTCCAGGAGGAGTACGAACGCCTCGCCCGCAACGCCCAGGGCGAGATCATCAAGGAGGCCAGGCTGGTCGCCACCACCCTGGCCAGGTTCCGCACCAACCGGGCCGTCTTCGAGGGCCCGTACGACGTGGTGCTCATCGACGAGGCCGGCGCCGCCACTCTCCCCGAGGTGCTCCTCGCCACCGGCAAGGCCGGCAGGACCGCCGTCCTGCTCGGGGACTTCATGCAGCTCGGCCCTGTCATCCCAAACGCGCTCAAGGACCAGGAACGCGACGACATCAAGCGGTGGCTGCTCCCCGACGTCTTCCAGCACTGCGGCATCGTCGAGCCGACCCACGCCCAGGCGCACCCCGCCTGCGTCACCCTCACCGACCAACACCGGTTCGGCCCCGCCGTGATGAGGCTGGCCAACGGTCTCGCCTATGGCGGAATGCTGCGCGGCGGCGCACGGGCACGCGGGCGACGGCCCGACAACGACCCCGAGATCGTCCTCATCGACACCGACGGGCTGCACGAACTGGCCCGCGCGCACCAGACCGGCAGCCGAAGCGGCTGGTGGCCGGCCGGCTCGCTCATCGCGCGGGCCCTGGTGGAGCTGCACGGCGAGCTGGGCGAGGAAGCGGGCATCGTCACGCCGTACCGCGTCCAGGCCGACGCCACACTGGAGGCGCTGCGGGACGTCGAGGGCCCCGGGGGGCGCCCGCTCGCCGAGGTCGGCACGGCGCACACATTCCAGGGCCGGGAGTTCGACGTGCTCGTCTTCGACACCGTGGAGGGCGGCGCGGACAGCCGAGAGTTGTGGATGGCCCTCGCCCACCGGCAGCCGGGCGCCAACGCATGGATGCGCGACGGTGTCCGGCTGTTCAACGTCGCCGTCACCCGGGTCAGGACCCGCCTGTACATCATTGCCAGCGGCGAACGCGTCCGCGGCGCCCGGCCGGGCGCGGCACTGGCCGAGCTCGCCGCGTTGATCGGCACCCCCGGTGTCCGGGTGCTCCACGCCAAGAACCTGATCACCCCGCCCCACGCGCCCACCACCTTCCGGGGCGAGTTCGGCACCGCACTCGCCGAAGTCCTCAGCCGGCACGTGGAGGTGACGGACGTCGACGACGAACGCGACTTCTACCGCACCTTCACCGACCAGATCCGGCAGGCGCGGCGGTCCCTGTGGCTGTGGGCCCCGTGGGTCGCGAACCGGGTCCGCTCCCTGCTCCCCGAGCTGCGGGCCGCGGCCGACCGGGGCGTGCGGATCACGGTCTTCATCCGCGACGACACCGACCAGCTCCAGCGGAAGCCGACCAGCCAGTCCCTCATCGCCGATCTGCGGGCGGTGGCCCACACCGTCGTCCCCATGTACGTCATGCACCAGAAGATCGCGGTCATCGACGAGCACACCGTCATGCTCGGCAGCCTCAACGCGCTCTCGCAGAGCAACACGCGCGAGGTGATGCTGACGATGCGCGGCGGCTACTTCGCCCGCAAGCTGCTGGAACACGAACACGCCGAAACCTTCGCCCGCCCGCCGAAGTGCGGGCGGTGCAAGGGCACGGAGATCGAGATCCGCCGCTGGAAGAAGAGCTGGGTCTGGCGCTGCTACGCCACCGCCTGCAAGACCGGCCCCTCGGGCCGCGTCAACGCCTGGACCCGGGAGATCCGGCTGAAGAGCGGCCGCTGACCGGCGGGCGCAAGCACCCACGGCGCGGCCTCGGCGGAGACGATGGGTGATGAGCAGCCGGTAGTACAGGGCTGCGGCGCGCACGCCGTTCGCGCATCACGGCCCGTCAGATCACGCAACTCAGGGTGCGGCCACGCGTGCGAGCCGGGCGAGCGCGGCCTTGAGCCGGTCGGTCGTCACGCCCTGGTCTCGCTGATGGAGGAAGACCTCGGGCGCCAGCGGCGCGAGCAGCGCGTCCGTGAGGGCCTCCGGGTCCGGGGTGCCGGCCTGGCGCAGGAGCGCGAGGACGTGGGCGCGCCAGAAGCCGTAGGCGCCGACGGCGAAGCGTTTCGGCCCGGCCTCGGCTCCCAGGATGAGATGGCTGTGGCGGTTCAGCAGGTCGATCATGGCCGCGAAGAACGCGGCCAGCCGCTCGTGTGGCGGCGCACCGGGACCCAACGGCGGTGCGCCGTGCAGCAGTTCGCCCTGCAGGAGCCGTTCGTGCTCGTCGAGCAGCGCGGCCGCGACGGACGCGACGTCCGGGTAGCGGCGGTAGAGCGTGCCCCGGCCGACGCCGGCGGCGCGGGCGATGTCCTCCATCGTGACCGCGCGGGGGTCCCCGGCCGCGAACAGCCGGGCCGCGGCGGCGAGCACCTTGGCGCGGTTCCGCGCCGCGTCGGCACGTTCCCTCGTCTCCACGGGAGTCAGCCTACGTCAGCCCCCGGGAATAACTGGACGCCCCGCCCGGTTGCTAGGGTCACCCTCAACCGGACGCTGTGTCCGGTTCAGTCCACCCTGAGGAGACCCCATGGCCACCGCCGCACGGACGTTGCTGCACCTGGACGCCAGCGCTCGCCGCCGCTCCTTCAGCCGGGAGGTCGGCGACGCCGTCGCCGCCGCTTGGCGGGCGTCCCACCCCGACGGCACGTACGTCCACCGCGACCTCGCGCGCACCTCGGTTCCGCCGATAGACGAGGCGTGGACCGAGCTGTGCGACTACGTCCTGGAGCACGAGATCACCGACATCGCCCGGTACCCGGAAGCGGTGCGCACCCCGGCCCAGGCCGCGGCCTGGGCGATCGTCCAGCCGCTTCTGGAGGAACTCGTCGCCGCCGACACGGTCCTGATCGCCACGCCCATGTACAACTTCTCCATCCCCGCGTCGCTCAAGGCGTGGATCGACCAGGTGACGTTCCCGAAGATGTCCCTGGCCGGACGGCGCTTCGTCGTGGCCCACGCGCGCGGCGGGGCCTACGGGCCCGGCACTCCGCGCCACCCGTACGACCACCAGGAGCGTTATCTGCGGGACTTCTTCGCCGGGCACTTCGCCATCCCGGAGGAGGCGATGACGTTCCTCGGCACCGAGCTGGTCAACTCCCGCGTCGACCCCGCCCTCGCCGCTCGCCGCGAGACGCACGACGCGTCCCGCGCGGCCGCGCTCGCGGCGGCCCGGAAGATCGGAGAGGTGCTGTGAGCTGGCTGCTGCTCATCGCCGCGGGCCTGGTCGAGGTCGCGTGGTCGCAGAGCATCAAGCCCACGGCCGGCTTCACCCGCCCGCTGCCGACGCTGGTCTGCTTCGCGCTCGCCGCCGTCGCGGTCTATCTGCTGTCGCTGGCGATGCGGGGACTGCCGGTCGGCACGGCCTACGCGGTGTTCACCGGGATCGGCGCCATCGGGGCCATCACCCTGGGCATCGTCGTCCACAAGGACCCCGTGACCGCGGGGCGCGTCGCCGCGCTCGTCCTGATCGTCGGGGGCGTGGCGCTGTCCCGGGCGACCACACCGGACGCCTGACCGCCGGCGGCCCGGCGTTCCGCCCCGGCCGGCCTCAGCCCACCGCCTTCTTGACCAGCGCGCTGATGCGCTCTTCGTCGGCCGCGGTCAGCTCCTTCAGCCCGTAGGCGACCGGCCACATGGCGCCGTCGTCGAGTGCCGCCTGGTCGCTGAATCCGAGCGTGGCGTACCTCGTCTTGAACTTCTGCGCGCCCTGGAAGTGGCAGACGACCTTGCCGTCTCGGGCGTAGGCGGGCATCCCGTACCAGAGCTTGGCCGTGAGGTCCGGGGCTGCGGCCTTGACGAGGGCGTGGATCCGCTCGGCGAGGACCCGGTCCGCCTCCGGCATCTCGGCGATCTTCGCGAGCACATCCCGCTCCGCCGCCGCCTCCTTCTCCGCCCGCGAACCACGCCGCGCCGCCGCCTTCTTCTGCTCCTGCGCGTGGTCCTTCATCGCGGCCCGCTCCTCCGCGGTGAATCCGTTGTACTGCTCGGCGGCCGTGCCAGAGTCCTCGGCGGTCGTCTTCTTGTGCTGCATGGCGGTTTCCTCTCGTGCGGGGATGACGCAGGTCGGGGCGGGGGTTCAGGGTAGCCGGGGGTCAGGACGTGGCGGACGCCGTGAACGGCGCGGGGGTGGACGCGGTGGCGGCCTCCCAGGCAAATCCGTCCGGGTCGGCGAAGGGGCCGGCGGTGCTGCCGACGGCGACGCGGTGCGAGCCGGCGCCGTCGGCGGGGACGCCGAGGTCCTTGGCCAGGCCGCGGCGCTTGTACAGCGCCAGCTTGACGGGGGCGGACTCGCCGGAGGCGAACTCGGCGTACGTGCCGCCGAAGCTCCTGGCCACGGTCAGGCCCCGGCCGACGTAGAACTGCTTGCTGGCCTTCACGCTCTCGACACCGAGCAGCAGGACGATCTCGTCGATCTCGCGGGTGGCCGGGCCGGTGTCCTTCTTCGCCGAGGTAGCGACCTTCCAGATCGCCCCGTCCGGCGCCTGGACGACGCCGCCGTACCCCCACAGCGACTTCGCCGCGGGCTTGAGCACCGTGGCACCGGCGTCCACGGCGGCGCCGAGGAAGCTGTCGACGGTGGCCGGCCGGGACACCGTGAGCGCCAGGGTGAAGCCACGGAATCCGGTGGAGTGTGCCTCGGACGCCCGCAGGCGTAGGTACGCGTCCACTCCGAACGCGGTGTAGAAGCGACGGGCGGTCTCGGGGTCGGCCACCTCAAGGGTGACGGACGCGATGGACGTGGTGGACGTGGTGGTTGCCATGGCCGTCACGCTAGGACCTGCCCGGCGGCCGGGGCTTCTCGATTCCTGACCTGTCTCCCACACTTAGCCCTTGCGCTAAGTATTGCGAGACCGCAATACTTAGCCACATGGCACAGTATCCGGTGCACCTCGACGGGGTGTTCCTCGCCCTTGCCGACCCGACCCGGCGCGCCGTCGTGCGGCGCCTCGGCCACGGGCCCACGAGCGTCGGCGACCTCGCCCGCGAGTTCCCGATGACCCTCCCCTCGTTCATGAAGCATGTGCGGACGCTCGAGTCGAACGGGCTGATCCGAACGGTCAAGTCCGGCCGGGTGCGCACCTGCGTGCTCAACCGCGAGCGGCTCGCGCTGGTCGACGACTGGCTCGCGGAGCAGCGCCGGATATGGGAGACGCGCACCGACCGCCTCGAACAGTTCGTCACCGACCCGCAGGAGAACCCTCAATGAACCTCGACCCTGACCTCGATCTCGGCCTGGAGCGGATCATCCGCGCCCCGCGCGCGACCGTGTGGGCCGCCTGGACCGATCCGTCCCGGCTGAAGCGGTGGTGGGTCCCGGCCCCGTCCCACTGCCGGGTCGACCGCCTGGACCTGCGGCCCGGCGGGGCGTTCGTGACGAGCCTGAGCGACGACGGGACCACGTTCGTTCCACACATGAACGCCTGCTTCCTCGCCGTCGACGAATTTGAGCGGATCGTGTTCACCAACGCGATCGACAGCACATGGCGGCCCGCGAGCCCCGCCCCGGTCGCGATGACCGCCACGATCACGCTGAGCGATCACCCCGGCGGAACGAACTACCGGACCGTCGTCCGGCACGGCACCCCCGAGGCGCGCGACCACCACGAGAAGCTCGGCTTCGCCGAGGGCACGGGGACGGTCGCCGCCCAACTGGCCGCGGTCGCGGAGGGCATGCGATGAAGATCGCCCTCACCGAGTTCATCACGCTCGACGGGGTCAGCCAGGGCCCCGGCTCGCCGCAGGAGGACACCAGCGGCGGATTCACCCGCGGCGGCTGGCTCGTCCCGCACCTGGACGGGACGTTCGTCCAGCGCGCCTCCGACTGGCTCGACCTCGCCGACGGCCTGCTGTTCGGACGGCGGACCTACGAGGCGTTCGCGCGCGACTGGCCGCGGAACACCGACCCGGCCGACCCGTTCGCCGAGCGGATGAACACCCTGCCGAAGTACGTCGTGACGAACACCCTCACCGAGGGCACCTGGAACCCCACCACCGTCCTCACCGGCGACCCGCTCCACACGGTCGCCGAACTCAGGGCACGACCGGGCCGGGAACTCCAGATCCACGGCAGCGCCCGCCTCGGCGACTCGCTGCTGTCGGCGGGCCTGGTCGACACGCTCCGCCTCGCGGTCGCCCCCGCCGTCCTGCGGACCGGCCGACGGCTCCTGGCCGGCGCGGGCACCCCGTCCGGCCTCCGCCTGCTGCACCACGAGGCCACGCCCAACGGCCTGCTGCTCCTCGAATACGAGGTGACCGGGCAAGCGGGCCACGGCACATACGAGGGCATCGCCGCCTTCACATGAGCGGCACCGCCGTGCGGCGCTAGGCGTGGTCGCGGGCGCCATCCTGCGCGACATGCCCGCCGACGCCTACCCGCACCTCACCGAGCTGGCCACCGAACACGTTCTCCAGCCCGGCTACGACTACGCCGACGAGTTCACCTTCGGCCTCACCCTCATCCTCGACGCCCTCCACCCGGACGAGACCGCGAGCACATAGCCGGGCAGCCCTCCTTCCTCCCCACCAACCACTCCCCTCCCTCACCAATTCTCTGAGGGATCATCACTTCCCGGACAAAGACGCCTGGGAAAGAATTCGCCCCTGACACCCAAGAGCCTCAACAGCGGGTCGAGATCGATCACCCCGGAGCCCACGCCGACCGCGGCCCCGCCCCCACTCTGCGCGACGCACTCACCGGCAGGCACCCGATCCCCCTGCGCTTTCGCCATGTTCATCCGACGCCCAGCACAGCACGTCACCGCCCCCCTCCCCGGGAAGGCCCTTACTCTTCCCATCTCACTCGATCTGCCGCAGTTCTGATCAGACGGCACCATTCCCCCATCCCCGACGAGACGTTGGGGTCGCACCCCGGCCAATCGGCTACTGCGCGGATACGGCCGATTCCGGACTGTGGAGCGCGCGGAGCACTTGCCCACGCTTGGCGTGCGCTGCGAGCATCCCGGCGTGCGCTCTGCGGCGGCCGGGGCACGGGACAGACCCCGGCCGGACCTCCACCCGCCGGTCCTGTCCCCGTGAATGACCCATGAGGAGTGCAAGCCCATGCTTCGATCGAAACTCCGGTCCGCGCTGCTCGGCGCGGGCACCGCGGCCGCCGTGGTGGGCACCGCCCTGGCCCCGGCCACGGCGACCGCCGCACCGGCTCCGCAGGACGTGTCCCCCTCGTACCTGTCCTGTACGGTTCCGCGCGGCTACACCTACACCTCGGTCTCGCTCACCACGACCTGCTCCACCAGCGGGCTGAGCCCGCTGTACAACGTGGTGACGCCCAGGACGGGCCTGTGGGCCTGCACCGTCCCCGCAGGCTTCACCTACACCTCGGTCTCCAGCACCATCGTCTGCACCACCAGCGGAATGGGCAACATCTATCTCCTGAGGGCGATCTAAGAACGAACGCCGCCTCCGGCCCGGACACTTCTGTGCGGGCCGGAGAGCGGTAACGCCCGGCGCTGCGCGTTCCCCTACCGCGCGCTCACTTCCGCGATCGCAACAGCAGGGCAAGGGCCCAGTCCTGGTCGTTCATGAGCGGGTCCGCCCGGTGCGCGGGACGGCCGTCCACGCAGCTCGGCATCACGAAGGCGCAGGTCGCCAGGCCGTCGGGGCCGAAGTCGACGAGGTTGGCCGCGAAGATCGCGTCGGCGACCCGCTCGGTGTCCCCGTCCCGCAGCGGCTCGGGCAACTGCCGGAGCGCGACCGCCGTCAACACGCTCCAGTAGTGCGGGAACGTGTCACCCCACTGACGGTCGATGCCGAACCAGTACCGGTCCCAGTGCCGGATGCCGATGTCACGGAGCCGAACGCGCGAAGCCAGCGGACGGCCGGTCGCAACGCCGTCAGCAGCCGCTCGTCGGACGAGGCACCGTACGCGGTCGCGATCAGGCTGACCAGCGGCGCGACCATCGACTGCTCGTAGCTCACCTCGTGTGCCGGCAGCGCGGCGCCCCGGTCGACGAAGGCGAGCGCGTGGTCGATCAGCGCGTCCCGCAGGACCTTCGCACGCGCTGTCTGGCCGTGCTCCGCCAGCGTGGCGGTCACCGCGGCGATCGCCTCGGGCTGCCCGATGAGCAGGTGGTCGCGGACGCCCAGGGCATACGACGCCTCGAGGAGCCGGGCCGCGAAGTCGAGGTCGGCCGGGTCGTCGTACAGGGCGAACTGGTCGTGGAAAAAGTGCGCCAGCCACGGGGTGTTGTAGAGCCGCAGCGCTTCGATGGCCGGGCGGCTGCCACGGCGTACCGAGCCGTCGGGCTGGACCAGGCGCTCACGGGCGAAGCGGGCGAACCCGCGCAACCCCTCGTCGATCGCGTCCACATCACCCGAACGCGGAGCCGGGCCTGTTGCAGCAGCACGGCCATGCCTATGCGCTCCGCTCCGTCGGTCCAGTCCTGCCATCCGTTCTCGGTCTGGCACAGGCCGGTGCGCGCGTCCACCGGCACGAACGCGTACCGCTCCGGCTCCGGCCGCTCGCCGGGCCGGTGCTCGCCGAGGATGCGCGCGACTCTCGCCTCGACCAGCTCCCGCACCGGCGCGAGGAAGGCGACCACCGTCCTGCTCCGGCGGCCGTCCCGTTCAAAATCGATGTGCCGGATGCCGTGGGCGGGCGACGTGACGCCGCTGCCGGGCCCCGTGGTGCGCTCGGCGGGATCGACGCGCAGGGCCGACCCCACCGGCGTGGTCAACGACGGCAGGCCGGCGGGCGCGTCGGTCGCGGCGAGAAACGCCTCGCGGTCGTCGTACCAGCCGAGTTTCCACGCCAGGACGTAGTCCTCCCCGAGGGCGAGGTCCAGGACGAGCTGGCCGCCGAACGCCTCGGGATTCCGTGCGTGGTCGGTGGGGTGGACGACGAGGTGACCGCGGATGTCGGACGAGGTCACGGTGTTGCGGGACTCGACCGAGTACGCCCACAGCGCGCCCGTCCGGACGATCGCACCGAGCAGCGGTGGCGTGCCGGCCATCGGCTCGGCCAGCACCCATGACCACGCCCGCCGGTGAACACATGGGCGTGACAGCTCCGCGCGAGCGCGGTGGCCGCGCCGTCGTACACGTCTCTGACCGGCACGTTCAACCCGAGCCCGGTGATTCGCAGCGGCTCGTCGCCGGTGTTCGTCCAGGTGTGGACCTCGGTGTAGCGCTCCCCGGCGACCCGGCGCCGGACCTCCAGCTCCAGCCCGGCCACCGGCCGGTGCGAAGCCGTCGCGCCGTCGGCCCGCCATTCGATCACGTAGGGCGTCTGCCAGCGACCGGAGCCACGCGACGTGTTGGCGAAACCCGCCCCCCAGTGGTGATCCGGGCCGTGCCAGGCGTCCACGGTCTCATCGAGCAGGTAAAGCCGGTCGGGGTCCGCCACATGCTCGAACGCCGTCGGCGCACCGTCCGCGCCCAGCACCACCCGGCCGCCGCCGAATGCGAAACGTCGTGTCGACACGGAGAAGGGCGCCGCGCCGACGAACAGGTTTCCGTCAGCGTTCACTTCAACCGCTGTGAGTGCCCAATGGGTTCAGCTTGGAGACGATCGTCCGTGATTTCCGGGGGCGTATCGGCTCGGTCAGCAGTCGGCCAAGGACATCGAGGCGCTCGTCCTCGCTCAGCGCAGACCGCCGGGAGACCTTCATCGCGGGGATGGTGTGGGCGATGCCGCGGCGGCGCAGGTGGACGCGGAAGCCGCGGGAGCTGTAGGCCTCATAGGCACGTGGGTTGGCCGTCGGGCCAGTCCTGGCAGGGTCCGGACGGGACGTCTGGTCTGTGCGGCACCGGGAGTGCTTGGACAAGAGGGACGCTGGTCCAGCGTTGCGTGTTTCGCAACCGACGTGCCATGGCCACGGCCCGCGACGGCCTCCGCGAGGGTCGCAGCCAGGTCTCCGTCGTATGTAGTGTGCGGAAATGACAAGAAGCGAGCGAATCGCGGACCAGCTTGACTGGTACTGGCACAAGAACCTTCGGCCGCGACTGCACGGTCTTGCCGATGAGGAGTACTTCTGGGAGCCGGTGCGCGGCTGCTGGAGCATCCGCCCACGTGGCACGTCGGCCGCACCGATGTCGGCGGGTTCGGGGGAATGGACGATGGACTTCGCGTCCCCCGACCCGGTGCCGGCGCCGGTGACCACGATTGCCTGGCGGCTGGCGCACATCATCGTCTCGTGCCTGGGCTATCGGGTCGGATGGTACTTCGGCGGCCAGGACGTCGACTCCGAGACATTCGCCTACGCGGGGACCGCTGACGAGGCGCTGAAACAGCTCGATGAGATGTATGGGAGATGGAACGCGGGGGTCCGCGAACTCTCGGACGCCGACCTGGAGAATCCGCCCACGGTGGGTCCCGAGCGGTTTCCCATGGAGAACAGGGTCCTGCACGTCAACAGGGAGCTGATCCATCACGGCGCCGAGATTTCCCTGCTGCGCGACCTCTACCGCTGGCAGGACGGAGCCGTACCGCGCCGAATATGACTTTCGGTAACCGGCGATCGAGCTTCGGAAACCCACGTGGACCCCGTGACGCTCCGTGGCTGCGAGCTTCAGTGAAGCTGCGCCCTCTTGAAGTAGCTGGTCAGGGTGGTGGCGTGAGGGTCGTTCGGGGTGGTCATGCTGGTGTTGGGCGGATGTCTTGGGTGCAGATCATCTGTCGGCGGGCTCCTTCGAGGTTCGTCAGGACGAACAGGGCGCGCGCAGACCGGTCGCGCGGGCGGGATCGGTGCGGAACTTGGTGAGGGTCCGCCAGTTCTGGAGATGGGCGAAGCCGTGCTCGACCCGGGCGCGTGCGGCGGCGAGGCGGGCGGCGCGTAGGTGGGACAGGATGCGGTCACGGCGGACGGCGGTGATGTCGTGAGTGCGGCCGGGCCGAGCCGCGGAGATCCACATCATCCGGCCCCGTTCGTCGGTCGGGGCGAGGACGTGCAGGCCGTGGCGGTGGTGTTTGCCGGAGTAGTTCGGCCGGTTCGCTGGGGATCAGGGTGCCGTCGATCAGGATGACCTCGCCGCCCCGCCGGGCAATCTTCTTCTGCGGAGCGCGGTCCAGCCGTGGGGCCTTGGCGGCCAGCAAGGTGATCAGCTCGTCGCGCCGGCGCCGGCGCCGGATGGTGGCGGCGGAGACGTCGTTGCCGCCGGTCATGTCGGCCAGGCGCTGATCGTGCCGCAGCACGGCCAGCACGATGGTCGCGATCCTCCCGGCCGGCAGTGCCCGCCACCTGGACCGTATCGACTTCAGCGGGCCGCGCAGCGGACCGGCGAGGTGGTTCACGGCGCGCGTGGACAGCGGCAGGCGGCATTGGTGGACCAGGGACACGGCCTCCCCGGCATGCTTATTGGTTATTGACGTGAGTTCGTGCCACACCGTTCACCGGCGTCGGAACAAGTACCTGGCTCGTGGGGCGCGGTCACGCACGCGCGCCGTCCCGAAGACCAGCGCGGCAATGGCGATCAGCGCCCCGCCACCGATGGGCACCAACGAGTCGGTGACCATGCTCCTGCGCTGATCGGCCACGCTCGCCTCGCCTACGTCCTGCCCGTTGAGCAGCAGGCGGCAGTCGACAGTCTCGGACGGAGTGCAGTACGGCTCGAACGTCACGATGGCATGCACCCCGAAGGCAACCAGGCACACGCCGACTCCCAGAACGAGCAGCCACAGCAGGAAGGCCGCTGCCGTCAGCAGCCGGCCGCCGACAGCCAGCACCACGCCGACGATCACGCTGACGCAGATGATCGCCGCATAGCCCAGGACGACCCACACCCACAACCCGGTCGCGTACCCGACCGGCAGCAAGATCACCGAGAACGCCACGCACCAGTACAGCCCGTTGCGGAGACTGTCCTGCACATCTTCCATCGGCACGCCCCCCGTCACCGCCGTCGCCTGCTGCGGGTGGTACTGCCCGGCCCGCGCCTACCATTCTCCAGGAGCCTTCGCCGAGGACGCACCGCAGTGTAAGGGCCGGGTACTTCACGAGTCGATCGGGCGCGTTCCCCAGCCCTCGCCGGAGGCTTCGCCGCTCGGGGTTCGATGGCACGGACAGTTGGCTGCGGCAGCGGGAAGGGGCCAGCGGCGACTGCTCCCGGCTGACGCGGCCCAACTCGGCGCCCCGCTGGTGGCGATGTCTCACAAGTACGCATAAGAACCCTTCGTTGAAGGTCTTCCGCTGCTCGGTGCCGGCTGTGACCGGCCCCGATGACAGGGGGACGCCCCTCAGCGCGTTGTCCAGCGGCGGAGCTTCTCGGGGTTGCGTACGACCCAGATGCGCTTGATCTTCTCGCCCGCGACCTCGAACGCGAACACCGTCACGATGACGCCGTCCTGCTCGGCCACCACACCGGGCTGGCCGTTGACCGTGCGTTCCAGGAACGTCATGTTGCCGGGCCTGCGGCGGGTGATCTCGATCCAGGCGTGCGCGATCTGCTCGCCGCCTTCGATGGGGTCCAGGAAGGTGGTGGCGAGGCCCCCGCCGTCGCCGATCGCCGTGGCGTCGGGGTCGAGCAGGCCGATCAGGGCGTCGATGTCCTTGGCCTCCCATGCCTGCTTGAACTCCTTGACGATGCCGGCGCGCTGGGCCGCCGTGGCCGCGGACGGCTGCGAGTCCCGGATGCGGCGGCGGGCCGAGGAGGCCAACTGGCGGCATGCTGCCGGCGTACGGCCGACGATCTCGGCCACTTCGGCGAAGGAGTAGCGGAAGACGTCGTGCAGGATGAACGCGACGCGTTCGGCCGGGGTCATCGATTCGAGCACGACCATGAAGGCCAGGTTGACCGACTCGTCCAGGGTGACCCGGTCGGCCGGGTCGAGGGTCGCACCGCCCGGCCGCCCGCTGATCCACTCCGTGGGCTCGGGGAGCGGCTCGGGAATCCATTCGCCCACGTAGGTCTCTCGCCGCGCCCGGGCCGAGCCGAGCAGGTTGAGGCAGATGCGGCTGGCGACCGTCGTCAGCCAGGCGCCGGGCGACTCGATGGCCTCCTGCTGCTGCCGGCGCATGGCGTACCAGCGGGCGTAGGTCTCCTGCACGGCGTCCTCGGCCTCGGCCAGCGAGCCCAGCAGCCGGTACGCGAGATTGATCAGCCGCCGCCGCTCGCTCATGACCGCGTCCAGGCCCTGATCGGAACGGCCTGAGTCAACGGCGTCCGGCCCGGAGCGGGTGGTCATCGTGACGGCTCCCTCGGTTCGCGTCTTCCCTCACCTGCTCGACAAGGGCCGACCGTGCGGGGCAGCAGCACGAAGGGCGAGTCCGCCAACTGTGCGAGCTCCACGGCCCGTTGGGCGGCCAGCGGATGGGTGGACGGCAGCACGGCCACGAAAGGCTCGCTGAGTACCGTCCTGAAGCCGAGCTCTGTCTCGTCGGTGGGGGGTTCGCGCATCAGACCGATGTCGATGGTCTTGTCACGCAGGGCGGCGATCTGCGGAGCGGTGGTCATCTCGTGAATGTCCAGGCGCACGCCGGGAAACCGGTGGCGGAAGGTGCGCAGCAGGCCGGGCAGGATGGTCAGGGCGAGGGAGGCGGCGAAGCCGATCCGCAGGCAGCCGGCCCGGCCGCTGCCGACGGCCCGGGCTGCGGCCAGGCCGTCCGCGAGGCCAGTGAGTGCCCGCCGGGCGGCGGGCAGCAGTTCCCGGCCTGCCGGGGTGAGCGTGACGCGTCCTGGTTCACGGCTGAACAAGGCGTGGCCGACCTTGTCCTCCAGGCGGCGGATCTGCTGGCTCAGCGGCGGCTGGGCGATGCCCAGGCGGGCGGCCGCGTGGCCGAAGTGGAGTTCTTCGGCGAGCACGACGAAGGCGTGTAGCTGCGGTAGGGGAAGTTCGGGGCGCTCCATACGCCCAGGGATATCAGACCATGCCTCATGCTGTATTAGACGTATCTGTGCTGGTCACTTAGCGTTCGGCGCATGACAGGGCGACACGCGATCCTCAGCGGCTCGACCTTTGAGGAGCAGATCGGCTATGCCCGTGCTGTGGTCGACGGCGACTGGGTGCATGTGTCCGGGACGACGGGGTTCGACTACGCCACCATGACGATCTCCGACGACGTGGTGGAGCAGGCCGAGCAGTGCCTGCGCAATATCGAGGCCGCGCTGGCCGAGGCGAAGTGCACCTTCGCGGACGCCGTGCGGGTGCGCTATCTGTTGCCCGACCGTGCAGACTTCGAGCCCTGCTGGCCGGTCCTGCGCCGTTGCTTCGGCGAGGTCCGGCCGGCCGCTTCGATGCTCATGTGCGGCCTCTCCGACCCCCGCATGAAGATCGAGATCGAGGTGTACGCGCGGCGGCGCATCCCGCCTCACGGCAGCGTCATGAGCCATCACTCGGAAGCGCCCGTCGTGCCCGTCGAGGCCTATGAACCCCCTTACTACGTGGCTGTCTTCACTGCGGTGCGAACCGAGAACCAGAGCGGCTTCATCGAGACCAACGCACGCCTGGAAGACCTGGTGAAGGACGTCCCCGGCTTCCTGGGAATGGACCACGCGCAGATTCCCGGCGGGCTGGGCATCACCGTCGGGTACTTCCGCGACGCCGATGCCCTCGCGGAGTGGCGGAGCAACGCCGAGCACCGGGCGGCGCGGAAGCGCGGGCGAGCCGAGTGGTACCAGAGCTACACGCTGCATGTGGCGAAAGTGGAGCGGAGCCACGGGTTCACGCGAGCGCGGGTTCCGCAGAGCCCGGCAGCGGGCTGACCGACCGGGACCACCTCAGCGACCGTCCGAGGTGGCGGGTGCCGTGTTCGGCCAGGCGGTCGCGGTGGTCAGCCGGTCTTCTCTCGTGGCGTCCGCTCCCCCGCCTCGATGGCGAACGGCAGTCGGTTGCCCGGCGGCGGGACGGGGCAGATGGGGAAGTTGTCGCTGAACGCGCACGGCAGGTTCACCGCCCGATTGAAGTCCAGGCGCACCCGTCCGTCCTCGCCCACCTCGGAGATCACCAGCGAGCGGCCCGCGCCGTAGGTGGTGACGCCACTCGTGCCGTCGGTGAACACGGTGTTCAGCGTCCCGCCGGAGCGCAGCACCCGCAGGGTGTACGTGTGATGGTCGTGCTGGACGTGCACGAGCCCGGGAGAGTCGTATGTGTGCTCGCTCAGCCCCGGATCGACGGAGCCGAGTTTGATCCGGCTGGACGACTCGTACGGTTCGTAGTGGCCGGTGAGCACCCAATCGGGGTTCGGCTCGAAGACGGGGACGCCGCGGAAGTTCCGCCGCGTCGGCGCGTTGGGGTCGTAGACCACGACCATGTAGGTCTCGCGGTAGGTGATGCCGATCTCCAACTCACCTGCCGCCACCCGCTGGTCGTCGGGGGCGTCGACCAGTAAAAGCCGCTTCACAGTGTCGAAGCTCTCGCCGCCGAACGACATCGCCGCCCCTTCCGGGTCGATGACGACCTCGTCGTGGTCCTGGGACCACAGGCCCGGCAGCCCCGGGTAGCGGCGGGGGGTGTCGTCCAGCCAGTGCAGCGATCGCGCCGACAGCCAGCCGTGCGGTGCGAGGAGCCACTGTTCCCATCCAGCCCGCCACGCCTTCCAGTCCCGCGTGAACTGCTCACCAGTGATGTCCCGGCCGTATGGCATGGTGCGCACCTGCTTTCTCGTTGATCCGGTTCCGATGGGCCCACCGTGCTGGGAGCCGGGCCATCAGGGCAAAGGAACTTGCGAGAACCGCAAAAGTGCCGCATCCCGGCCCGCGGGCGTGCGCGGCGGCCGTTCGGCTGGTCCGGGGTCGGGTCATTTCGTGCGCGCGCGCAGATGTATCCGCTCCCCTTGCTGCCCGAAGATGATGAGCAGCTCAAGGGGCCGGCGGCCGGCGTTCGCGATGGCGTGCGGCACCCGGGTGTTGAACTCGGCGGCCTCACCGGCACCCAGGAGGAACTCCTTCTCTCCGAGAGCGAGCCGCAGCTTGCCGGTGAGCACGTAGAGCCACTCGTAGCCCTCGTGCACCTGCTGGTCGAGCCGCTCGGGGACCTGTGCGGGCACCGGCAGGACCTGTTTGAACACGTGGAGACCGCCCGGGTCACGGGAGAGGGGCACCCACACCACGCCGTCACGGTGCACCGGTTGCGGGTGAATGCGCGGATCGCCCGTTGCCGGGGCACCGACCAGTTCGTCGAGCGGCATGCGGTACGCCTGCGCGAGGGGGAGCAGGACCTCCAGCGTCGGGCGCCGCTGGCCCGATTCGATCCGGGACAGCGTGCTGACGGACATGCCCGTCAGCTCCGCGAGCTGCTCCAGCGTGGATCCGCGCTGCTTGCGGATGGCACGCAGCCGTGGCCCGACCGCGTCGAGGACGGCATTGAAGTTGTCGGCCATGGAACGAGTTTGCGCTTTCCGCAAAGTTCTTTCCACTCCCGGCCGGGGCCGCCGCACAGTGGGCGCATGACCACGCGAGCAGAAGCTGAACCCGCATCCGAATCGGGCAACGTCTCAGAACGTGTCGATGTCGTCGTGGTGGGCGGCGGCCTGGCCGGCCTCGGCGCCGCCCTGACCCTTGGCCGCGCGCGTCGCTCGGTCCTCGTCATCGACGCGGGCCACCCGCGCAACGCGCCGGCCGCCCACTCGCACGGCTACCTGACCCGCGACGGCACGCCTCCCTTGGAACTGCTCAGGCTGGGGCGGCAGGAGGTGCGCGGCTACGGCGGACGAATCGTCGAGGGCACCGTCGAGAGCATCACGCGGCTCGACAACGGCCGCTTCCGCCTCACCACCCGGGAAGGCACCAGCCACGAGGCGCGGCGAGTGCTCGTGACCACGGGACTGGTCGACCAGTACCCGCGCATCCCCGGCCTGCGCGAACGGTGGGGACGCGACGTCGTCCACTGCCCCTACTGCTTCGGCTGGGAGCACCGCGACCGCGCCCTTGCCGTCCTCGGCACCGGACCCGGCGCGGCGGCGCAGGCACTGATGTGGCGCCAGTGGAGCGAGGACGTGGTGCTGTTCCAGCACACCGCGCCCGAGCCGACCGAGGAGGAACGGGCCCGGCTCGCGGCCCGCGGCATCACGGTCGCGCCTGGCGAGGTGGAGGCGATCGAGGTCAGCGACGACCGGGTCGCCGGCGTCCGGCTCGCCTCCGGCGAGGTCCACCCACGCGAGGTCGTCGTCATCGGTCCGCGGTTCGAGTCCCGGCACGAGTTGCTCGCCCTCCTGGGCGTGAAGGTCGTCGAGCACCCGCTCGGCATCGGCCGCCAAGTCGGTGCCGATCCAAGCGGCTTCACCGGTGTGCCCGGCGTGTGGGTCGCCGGCAACGTGCTCGACGTGACCGCCGGCGTCATGCAGTCCGCGGCGTCCGGTGTCACCGCGGCAGCCGCGCTCAACGCCGACTTGACCGCGGACGACACCGAGCGCGCCGTCCTGGCCCGGTGAGCGCCGTTTACGCAGCGTCGGCCTGGTGGGGATCCAGCAGGTGCTCGGACCTGAACGGAGCTGACCGGGCAGGACACCACGGCATGAGCGCCACACCGGGCGAAATCCGCCAACCGAAGCACCCCATCACAAACTTGGGGGCGGGAGCGGGCGGCTCCAAGGGAACAGCCACTGCCACGTTCGCCTGAACCGCTGCTTGAGGCTTTGCCTCAACTGTCCGGGCAAGCCGGACGTATGACGCTTTCATCCCGCCACCACCGTCGGCGGCGCGGTCACGGCCCCGTTCGGCACAGCAAGCGCTGTGAACGCGACCTTGCAGCGCGCTCGACACGGCACGAACTCGTCGATGCCCACCGCACCCGGCACCTTGCTCAGCGGCCGAGGGCCCGACCGTCCCCAGAGTCATTGATGGGGGCGGTCGGGCCCTGCGGACGGGGCTCAGCTCTGGACGTTCGCCTTTTCGGCCGGCTTCGGCTCGTCCGTCCCGGCCTTCTCCGCCGCCTTCTTCGACGCCGCCAGGCTGGTGATCGTGGTGATGACCAGCACGCCGCAGATGACGCCCAGCGAGACCGGGATGGAGATTTCCGGTACGTGCAGGCTCGTCGTCTCGTGGATGCCGTGCAGGACCAGCTTCACGCCGATGAAGCCGAGGATGACCGACAGGCCGTACGACAGGTGGACCAGCTTCTTCAGCAGGCCGACGATGAGGAAGTAAAGCTGCCGCAGACCCATCAGCGCGAAGGCGTTGGCCGTGAAGACGATGTACGGATCCTGGGTCAGGCCGAAGATCGCCGGGATCGAGTCCACCGCGAAGAGCACGTCCGTGAGGCCGATCGCCAGCATGACGATCAGCATCGGGGTGGCCAGCCGCTGCCCGTTCTCGCGGATGAACACCTTGGTGCCGTGCCACTTGTCGGTGGAGGGAATGCGCCGCTGGATGGCCTTCATCAGGCGGCCCTCCTCCCAGTCCTCGTCCTCTTCGTCGGCCCGCGCCTCCTGGATGAGCTTCCAGGCGGTCCAGATGAGGAAGGCGCCGAAGATGAAGAAGACCCAGGCGAACGCGTTGATCGCGGCGGCGCCCACGGCGATGAAGACGGCGCGCAACACCAGCGCGATCAGCACGCCGATCATCAGCACGCGCTGCTGGTAGATCGGCGGGACCGCGAACTTCGCCATGATCAGAACGAAGACGAAGAGGTTGTCCACGCTGAGTGACTTCTCGGTGACGTAGCCCGCGAAGAACTCACCGGATGCCTGTCCGCCGCCCCAGATCAGCAGGCCGACGCCGAAGAGCACGGCAAGAACGACCCAGACGATTGTCCAGATGCCTGCTTCCTTGATCGAGACTTCATGCGGCTTGCGGCCGCCTATGAAGAAGTCGGCAGCGATGAGCACACACAGTCCGACGACCGTGAGCACCCACATGGTCATTGAGACGTCCAACCTCGATTCCTCTCCTCGTGGCGTGAACCACCAACGGCACAAGGATGACCAAGGGGTGGTAATGGAAAAGTAAAGTTCGGCTCCGAGCCCCCTTCACAGGCCATCGCGGCGAACGGGCCTGGCGGTCCCCGCTGCCCAGCTCAGTCACCTCGCGGGAGGCCCGAGGTGATGAACGGCCCAGCAGTTGCCCGCCCGTGGACTCACTCCCGCGACGAGAGCAGTGACGCCACGTCCTCGTAGACGGCCAGGTAGTCCCGCCCCACCTCCCGCACGTCCGCCGACGGGTGGCGCAAGGCGCGCCGGACCAGTGTCCCCAGCACACGCCATTGCCGCATTGGGCTTGATCTGAACAAGCCCAGCGCTCGGATTCTCCGCGACAGGACGCCTCGGGTGCCGGCCATCAGCGGAACGACTCGACGCGCTGTTGACGGCGGCCGCCGAGATGTGCGCGCCGGGCCTGAACTTTGTCGAGGCGGGTGGTGCCCTGAGCAAGGCCCCCGCCGTTCTGGCCCGCCTGGCGGATTGGGGCTTACGGACTTCGTCCGCAGGACTCCACCCTCCCCATGTCCCTGCGCAGCCTCGCCCTGCATGGGAGGTGACGGAGATACCTCGGTGGCCGTCCTGGACCCGTCGAGAACTGCCGCGACCTGTACAAAGGTCCGGCAGGCGGAGAGGGCGCGACCGCCGAGCCGACGGAGGGAGACCGGCACCCTTCGCACCGCGCTTTCGCCGTGTACCGGTGCGCCGTCCAGCCGGCGCACCGGTACACGCCAGAGCTCATACCGTGCGGGTGAACGCGAAGAACAGGGTCCGGCTGTAGTCACCCGCTGCCGTGTTCGGGCCACCGCTGGGGCCGAGCGCCGCGGGCGGGTCGAACTTGGTGCCGATGGCTGGGATGGCGTCCAGGAAGGAAAGATCGCCCGTGGGGAAGGGCGGCGCGGTGTAGCGGGGATCGGGCCCGAAACGTGGCGTGAAGAGGCGCAGGAAGAGGTTCTCGTTCTCGGACACCATGGTGATGCGTCCGGCGGCGGTGTGGAGTGACGCCCACCGAACATCCGCGTGGTACCCCTTGAACTCCGGGTATTCCCAGCCGTCGGCGCCGGTGGCGGTGTCGTTGTAGGTCTTGGTCCAGACGTCCGGTGTGACGCCGCGCAGCCGGTTCTTCCACACGCGGTAGGGTCCGCGGCCCAGCCACGTCACGCCGCTGACCTCGGACTCGGGGTGGTCGAAGCCGACGCCGAAGAAGTCGTGCTCACCGGTGAGGTGGTAGCGGTAGTCCAGCCGCAGCCAGCCGCTGGGGGTGAGACACCACCGGACGTGACGCAGGACGCCGGAGTATTCGGCCTCCACCGCATACCCGTCGGCGTCCAGCCCGTGCGTCAGATGTACGAGCTCGGCGGTTCCCGTGGTGGGCAGCGGGCCGTTGGTGAACGAGAACGGCGTTCCGCGGTGACGGACACCGGCCAGCATGCCGGTTGCGGCGTCGAGCGAGACGGTGGTGTGGCCAGAGGTGAGCACGATTCGGCCGCCCTCGACCGCACCTTGAACCGCCCGGTCCCGGCCGGTGGATACCAGTCGGCGGGCCTGTTCGGTGGCGGACGGGATGATCCACGTCCAGTTCTGGATTTCGCGGTCGTCGGAATCGGTCACGGACAGCGCCAAGGCGTCGGCGCGCCGCCAGCCGGACGGGAGGCGCAGCCGCAGGACGCCGTCCTGTCCGGGCTCGATGTCCGGCGCGGAGGCGGTGCCGCGGTCGCGCACGGCATGGCCGTCACGTCCCTGCGAGGGGGTGGGAAAGTCCAGGAGCCGCCAAGCAAACCGGCACCTGCGCGTGTTGGTGAAGGCGTAGTGGTTGGCGAGGCCGATCCGGCCGTCGAAGTCGCTCGGCAATCCGGAGGCGAAGCGCTCCGGTTCGGTGAGTTGTACGGGAGACCAGATGTCCTTGACCGTGTAGAAGCTGGCTTCCTTCTCACGGAAGGGGCCGAGGATACCGTCCGGGGCGGCGTTGCCTGCCACATCGACGGAACCGTCCTGGTCGTCACGGACGACGCCCTCGTCGAGGAGGGCCCACAGAAAGCCTCCGGCGGAAAGGCGTTCGTGGCCCATCAGCGTCCAGTAGTCCTCGAGCCCTGCCCCGTGGCCTCCGTCGTACAGGCCGTGGAGGAACTCGGTGGGCATGAAGATGTCGCTGCCCTCCTGCAGGATGCGGCGCGTGCTCTCGTAGGACTCGTAATGGTCGGTGTTGATCCCGCCGAAGTTGGCCCAGGGGTGCAGCACCGTGCGCTGCTGCGGGTCGTAGAGGCCATAGTCGTCGTCGAGGGCGGTGTTCCATCCACCCTCGTTGGCGTTGCACCAGAACAGGATGGACGGATGGTTGACGTCGCGGTTGACCATTGAGGCGACGAGGGGTGCGCCGGCCTCCTCGCTGTAGGACTTTTGCCAGCCGGCCAGTTCGTCGAGGACGTACAGCCCGAGCTCGTCGGCGAGGTCGAGGAAGTGCGTGTCCGGCGGGTAGTGGGACATCCGGACCGCGTTCATGTTCATCTCCTTCATCAGGAGGATGTCCTCGCGGCTGATGCGGGCGCTGGTCGCCCGGCCGGACGTGGGCCAGATGGTGTGACGGTTGGCCCCCTTCAGGAGAACCTTGACGCCGTTGACGTACACGCCATCGTGGGGGCGGACCTCGATGGTACGGAAGCCGAACATCTCGGAGACGCGATGGTCGGTGTGGCCGCCGGAGTTGAGCGCGACCTCGACGCGGTACAGGTGGGGCGTCTCCGCGGTCCACTGCCTCGGCGCGTCGATGGCGGTACTGAGTGTCACCGAGGTTGCCCCGGTGGGGACCGGCACGGTGAACGGCATGCCCACGGGACGACCCGAGCGGTCGGTCACCTGGGCGACGAGACGGTCGGCCGGACCCGCGCCCGACAGGTACGCGTCGATCCGCAGGGTGCCGTCGGCGCGGGCGTCGACGGCGATGCGTTCGATGTGCTGGGCCGGAGCCGACTCCAGGTAGACCGGACGGTAGATGCCACCGAAGTTCCAGTAGTCGCCCAGACGTTCGGCGTTGTTGACAGAGGTATCGGCGGACTCCTTGCTGACCGTGACCTCCAGCACGTTTGCCTCACCCGGGGCGAGCTTGCCGGTCACCTCGTAACGGAACCGGTAGAAGCCTCCGCGGTGTACCGGTCCGGCAAGCTCGCCGTTGATCCGGGCCTCCGTGTCGGTCATCGCGCCTTCGAAGACGAGGAAGACCCGTCTGCCGCGCCAGTCGCCGGGTGGTGTGAAGGTGTGCCGGTAGTGGCCCTTCTCCTCCGGGACCAGGTTCCACCCGTAGTTGTAGGTGCCGTAGCCGTGGAACTCCCAGTTGGACGGCGTCGGAATCGTGCCCCAGACGCCGCGGCGCCGCCCGCTGGTGCACATGAAGTCCCAGTCGACCTGGTGGTCGGCGTCCGGGCCAGTCAGATACATCCGCTGGGTGCGGGAAGCGGCGGCCGACTCGGCCGCCGCCTGCGCCACGCCGAGGGGAGGAGCGCCGGCGACGACCGCTCCCGTGGCCCCGAGCACGAGGAAACCGCGACGCGAGAGTGACATGACCTCTCCTTTTCTGGCCAGAGCCGCATGACGGGAGTTGAGGGAGCACAGGGGTGTACGGCGACCGGTTTGCCTGCAGTAACCGCTCGTCCGTCGAAGCGCTTGCGTCAGGATTGATGCAGGTCAGATTCCTGCGGGCGAAGCGCTGACGACGGTATGAGTCGAATGCTGTCGAACACAAGAGTTGGGGAAGAAGTGCAGCAGCCAGCCTGCGCCGACGCAGGGCGGCTCGCTGGCCGAGTCGTGCGCCTGGCCTGATCATGAACTTCCTGGATTTCGCCGCCGCGTGCTCGCCCCGAAGTGAACCGCACTGTGCGGCATCGGGCGGCGGTCGTCGCAGAGGACTTGCGGCTCATCGGTGCCGGCATGCGGAACATCGCCTCGGCTGCGACGGATACAGCGCGCCGATCGCGGTCCCGGCACACGCGACTCCCGGGCAGACATATCGTCACTCATCGGGCCCTCCGGATCCCCGGCGGCGGCACGGCAGAGAGGATCGGGCCAGTGCACATCTGGTGCACAGTTGCCCGGGAAAAACAGGGAAGTGGCGCCGGACGGCCAGGAGCCCCGATCAGCGCATCAGTGCTGGTCAGGGCCCGTGTGGCGGACGAGTCGGCCTGTACGCCGGGTTCTGTCCTGCTTCCCGACGGATTACGCCCTGACCTGCGGATTTACCCGTTCGCACGAGGCATCCAAGGCGGCTGGGACTTCTCAGGGACTTTATGCCACGAGGGAGAACCAGGACTCCAGCGCGGCGAGACCGCGCGTTCCTGCCTGCGGCATGAAGTGAGTGTACGTCCAGAGCGTGAAGGCAGGGTCCGAGTGGCCGAGCCACTTGGCGAGCGACACGATCGACTCACCGGCTTCCAGCATGACCGAGGCGTACGTGTGCCGGAGCACGTGGAATCCGTGCTCGCGACTCGGCTCCCATACGCGGGCGGGCTTCTCCCCCTTCTCCCGTCGCGGAAGCGGAGAGATTACACCGGCGGCCGCAAGTGCCGGCTTCCACGTCTTGGTGTTCCACGTTGCGCGGTTGATCGCCATACCACGAGTCGTGGAGATGAGCAGCGGCACCGTCACCATCCGACGCTGCTCCCGCGGCAGGTCCGGCTCTTCAGGATCCAGCCACGGCAAGGTGACCAGGGCGGGCTCGAATCGCTCCTGGTGGCCGAGGATCCTCTTCTGAAGAGACGGGGCCAGAGGGACGTCTCGCTCCTTACCCCCCTTCGGAGGGCCGAAGTAAAGCTGCGACTTGTGCCGGAGGACCTGGCGCTCGATATGCACGAAGTCCCCGCGAACATCGAGGGGGCTGAAGCCGAACGCCTCTCCTTGCCGCAGCCCGCACCCGGCACCGAGGTCGAGCCCGATCCGGTAGCGATCGGGCAACTCCTCCCGCACCGCCTGAACACGCTTCTGCTGCCAGGCCCGCGGAGCAATGCTCATGACTTGTGGATCGGCTCCGCGGGGAGCGTGCGAAGGGCGTACCTTCCCGAGTGAGTGATCGTCAAGTCACCGAGTAGGCCCGCGATGCGAACGCGGGTCGGGAAGGCACGCCCG